>SUVX01000031.1 GCA_015061725.1 Lentisphaerota bacterium | reverse complement strand
ACAAGAAAACGGTCTTTCGGAATCTTGCTGCCGAACATCAGATCAAGTTCCGCATCGGTCATGGGGGCATGAGTTCCAAGGGCGGGCATGATATCAATGTTCCACATAGCTGAATAGGTTTCCCAGACGATTTCAGTAATACGTCCTGCCATGGAGTTGAGACGGGTGTGGTCAGGGGGCAGAATCAACATTCTGCCTGAGGTTTTGCCGACATTTTCAACGGTGGCGATCACCATTTCGCGCAATTCTGCATCGCTGATGATGATATCGACGCCGCATTTTTCTGCGTAAATGCTCATGTTTGAATTTTCCTTGATTTAAAAAAGGCACAACGCAAGAAGTTTCCTGCATTGTGCCTGATTTGTAATAATTAAGCGATATAAGTTCCGGCGACGGTGGTACCGCTGTTTTCGGTCCATGCCGTGTGGAAGAACTTACCGCGTTCAGCGTCAACACGCTCGTAGGTGTGGGCACCGAAGTAGTCGCGCTGAGCCTGCAGCAGATTGGCGGGCAGATTGCCGGAGCGATAGCCGTCATAGTAGGCAAGAGCACTGCTGAAAGCCGGAACCGGAACACCGTTCAGAACAGCGGTGGCAACGACTTCACGCCATGCAGCCTGACAGTTGTCAATGACGCCGTGGAAGAAGTCATCGAGCAGCAGGTTTTCGAGGTTCGGGTTCTTGTCATAGGCTTCTTTGATGCGTTCCAGGAACTGGGCACGGATGATGCATCCGCCGCGCCACATCAGAGCGATTTCGCCGTATTTGAGATCCCAATCGTATTCCTTGGCGGCGAGTTTCATCAGCTGATAGCCCTGAGCATAGGAGCAGATCTTGGAGGCATAGAGAGCTTTGCGGACTGCTTCGATGAAGGCTTTTTTGTCGCCGGTGAATTTGACAGCAGGACCGGTGAGAATCTTGGAGGCGGCAACGCGCTCTTCCTTGATGGCAGACAGGCAGCGGGCGAACACAGCTTCGGCAACGGTCGGGGCGGGGGCGCCCAGATCCAGTGCGCTCTGGCTGGTCCATTTACCGGTACCCTTCTGTCCGGCAGTATCAAGGATGATGTCAACGACGGGCTTGCCGGTTTCGGGATCTTTCTTGGCAAAGATGTTTTTGGTGATCTCGATGAGGTAGCTGTCCAGTTCGCCGTTGTTCCATTCGGTGAAAACTTCGTGGAATTCTTCAGCGGTCAGACCGAGGATGTTTTTCATGATCCAGTAGGCTTCGCAGATCATCTGCATATCGCCGTATTCAATACCGTTGTGGACCATTTTGACATAGTGTCCGGCACCGTTGGCACCGACCCATTCGCAGCAGGGACGTCCGCCTGCGACTTTGGCAGCGATGGCCTGGAAGATCGGTTTGATTTCTTCCCAGGCTTCGGGATCACCGCCGGGCATGAGGGAGGGACCGAGCAGGGCGCCTTCTTCACCGCCGGAAACACCGGAACCGACAAAACGCAGACCTTTTTCAGCCAGGTATTTGGTGCGGCGGATGGTGTCCGGGAAATGACTGTTTCCGCCGTCGATAAGGATATCGCCCTTGTCGAGGTAGGGAATCAGCTGTTCCATGAGATCGTCAACCGGCTTGCCGGCTTTGACCATCATCATAATCTTGCGGGGGGATTTCAGGCTGTTGCAGAGTTCTTCAAGGGAGTGGCAGCCAATGAAGTTTTTGCCTTTGCCGCGGCCGTTGACGAAGTTGTCAACTTTTTCAACGGTACGGTTGTAGACCGCAGCGCTGAAGCCGTGGCTTTCCATGTTGAGAACGAGGTTTTCGCCCATAACGGCGAGACCGATCAGACCGATATCAGCTTTGGACATGATATGTTTTCCTTAAAATATTTGTTTTTGGTGAAATCTCGGTAAGGACTAAACTCCGCTGAAGGAGCTGAAACCACCGTCGATGGGCAGAACAACGCCGTTGATGAAACCGGCAGCATCGTCATCCAGCAGGAAGAGCATGGCGCCGACCAGATCTTCGGGTTTGCCGAATTTGCCCATGGGGGTATGGGTCAGAATGGTGTTGCCGCGGGCGGTCAGGCTGCCGTCGGGATTGGTCAGCAGAGCGCGGTTCTGGTCAGTGAGGAAGAATCCGGGGGCGATGGCGTTGACACGGACTCCGACCTTGGAGAAGTGAACAGCCAGCCACTGGGTGAAGTTGCTGATAGCAGCCTTTGCACCGCTGTATGCCGGGATCTTGGTCAGCGGCGTAAAGGCGTTCATGCTGGAAATGTTGATGACAGCACCGGTTCCGCGTTCAGCCATGCCGCGGGCGAAGACCTGAGTCGGGAGCAGAGTTCCGAGGAAGTTCAGATTGAAGACGAAACCGACTCCGGCGGGATCCAGATCAAAGAAGGTGGTAATACCTTCAACTTTCTTTTCCAGATCTTCGGGGAAAAGATATTCTTTGCTGGTGGTGCCTTTGGGGTTGTTGCCGCCGGCGCCGTTGATGAGAATGTCGCAGGAACCTAATTCTGCTTCAATGATTGCCTGGGCGGCCTTGAGGCTTTCAAGTTCCAGAACGTTGGCGGAAATGCCGATGGCTTTGCCGCCGGCAGCGTTGATTTTTTCTGCCACTTTTTTGGCATTTTCTTCGCGCAGATCGAGGATTGCGACTTTTGCGCCGTTGGCAGCAAGAGCTTCTGCCATGACACTGCAAAGGATACCACCGCCGCCGGTGACGACGGCAACTTTTCCGGTAAGATCTACTTTCATAATAACTTTCCTGTTTTTTTATTGTTGTGTGTCCGGAAAAGACTGCTTTTGCAATTTTTTGCAGACACAAATATACCTATTGATAAAATATACCGTTTTCGTCTTGTTGTCAAGCAGTTTTTCGTTAAATCTGCATTTTTGACGTATGAAATGCCGTGCGGATGATTTTACGGATTGACGATTGACGCCGTCAGCAATACGGCATTGGTTTTGTCGTCAAAAAGAACAAGAATAAACGGGTGATTCGCATAAAAATAATTCTCTTTTTCTTCAATCACAGGCGGAGCGCTCGTTACGCCTGCGGTGTAAGTTACTGCGGCAACTTTTGTGCTTTTTTCATTGAGGTCGAGTTTGACAAGCTGCTTTGCACTTGAGATGAAAAGCGGACGGTCTGTCACCATTTCTGTCAGGCCGCCTCCGGTTGAAGAGAAAAGGCTTTTCATTCCGGCTGAACAGAACAACTCTTTCAGATCTGTTTCTCCGGAAAGTTTCATTTTGGGCAGTTTTATATTTGTTTTATATAATTCTGAACTTGAGTATCGGAAGTGCTGAATTCCTTTTTCTGCCAGAACAGCGGCTGCTCTGCTCAGGGGGACTGCGGAATTTTTCGGTTTCAGTACAAGCAGTTTGAAGCGTCTGTTGCGAAAAGTCAGAATTATTCCGTGCAGTTCTTTATCCTCATAATAGGGCAAGTATCTTGTGTCATTCATCATGTCAACTGTTTTTTTGCGCGAAGCAGCTTTGCCATCGGGGGAGGGAATGGTGAATTTTTCACGTTTTGTATGATCTTCAACAAAAGATTCTTTCCATGCACTTTCAAAATAAAGGGTATTTAAAAGCAGCACGTCCGGCTTGGGCAAAAAAGACCGTTCCGTGAATATGTCACCGAACATGCTGGATGTTTGGCGTTTTACAATGTTGTTGAGAACCCGGGCGCATTTGCTTTTCTGATCAAAGTCAACACTGTAAATGTCGCTGTTGTAAACTTTTGTTGCGTGATGGATAAAAGACTTCTTCGCTTTTAATTGGCGTTCAAGGAAAATAACATTGTAACTTTTGAAATTTTTACTGCTCTGCTGCAGGGATTTTCTTGCCTGGCTGATATCCCCGGATACAGCTTTGTTCAATCCCAGAATTTTAGAAAGCTCCCCGGCACTTTGTTTGCCTGCACCTCCTGAGACCATGCCGAAACACTCCTGGATCCCCCAGGGGGAGAGCAGTACGTTTTCCGCCGGGCGGCGGCTGCCTGCAAAATGAAAAATTTTAAGAAGCGGAAGATCCGGAACCTGAGCCGTAAGCGCAAGACTGAAAGCGGCAGCTGCTGTCAACAATGTTTTTTTCATGGCATGTTTATTCCTTAATTTTTTGGTTCTCTGAATAATATAACACTCAAAAACTTTTTTACAACCGGTTTGAGAATGCAAAATCTGTTTGAAAAAATTTTTAAACAGTGCTATAGTATCTGTGTTGTGTTACTAAAATATGTTAGTTATGTTCTTGAAAAAGTGTACTGAAAAACATAAGGAGATTTCAGTTATGCAGATGGATTTAAAAAATATTTTTTGTCACCGGAGAAATTTAAGTGCGCTGCCCGCCTGCAGGCGGGTGAAGGTTACCTTCACCCTTATTGAGCTGCTTGTTGTTATTGCCATTATTGCCATTCTTGCGGCAATGCTCATGCCCGCTTTGCAGCAGGCTCGTGCGCGCGGACAGGCGATCACCTGCGCTTCTCAAATGAAACAGGTCGGTACTGCCATGCAGACTTATATCAATGATAACAACGGCTGGGGACCGGTCTTTGACTCCGGAACTCGCAAGTGGGAAACTAATATTGCTGCTTTACTTGAAGAATACCTGGGATACAGTAAAGAAAAAGGCGTAAAAATGCCGGTGTTTGTCTGTCCGGGACTTCCGTTCCCCGAATGGATCAAGGCATGGCGCGGCGATGGAAAAACGCCGACAAACGGAGAATGGGTCTATAACGTTTCCAACGCTTTTTATACGCCCAATCGCCACTTGGGATATATTCATTCCGGAGATCCCGCCGGCTATTGGAGCTTTTTGCAGAAGGTTGAAAAGTTCCGGAATCCCTCCGGTTTTGTCGCTATGGCGGAACCCAACGGTGTGCGTAAGTCGGACGGCGGATTTAAAGGCAATTTCGTCTTTATCTGGCGTGATGAAGCGACTGTTTCCAATCAGATTCTTGGATTGTCTCACCACAACGGCGGCGCTAATTTTCTTTGTCTTGACGGACGTGTCACCGATATGAGAATTCCCGAAGGCGCCCGCGGTAATGCCGAATACAACAAATATTTTTATGCTGACGGCAAAAACTTTGCTTTCAGTGATCAGGGTAAATAAAATTTATAAAGAGAGTGTTATGACTATGACAAGAGATTTCCCCGAAAATTTCATCTGGGGATCCGCAACCGCCAGTTATCAGGTGGAAGGTGCTGCGCATGAAGACGGCAAAGGACCCTCTGTCTGGAACGAATTTGAAAAGCGCCCTTCTGCCATTATTGACAACTGTACCGGAGACGTTTCCTGTGACCAGTACCATCAGTATAAAAAAGATGTGGCAATCATGCGCGATATCGGTTTCGATGTTTACCGGTTCAGTCTGGCTTGGAGCCGTATTTTCCCTGAGGGCACTGGAGCAATGAATCCCAAGGGAATCGATTACTACAAACGCTTGTGCGATGAACTTCTTGCCAACGGAATTGAACCCTATATTACCTTTTATCATTGGGATCTGCCGCAGGCTCTGCAGGATAAATGCGGCGGCTGGCAGTCAAGAGATTGCGCCAAATATTTTGCTGATTATGTGGAAAAAACCACTGTCGCCCTTGAGGGACGCTGTAAAAATTTCTTTACCGTCAACGAATTTCTCGGTTGTACCGATCAGGGATATTTCAACGGTGTCTGCGCTCCCGGAATCAAACTGACCAAAAAAGGACGCAATCAGGTGCGTCACAATATGCTTCTGGCGCATGGTATGGGATTACAGGTTCTGCGTGATGTCATGCCTCAGGCGCGCGTGGGAATTGCTGAAAATCCGGTCTTTATGACGCCCGTACTGGATACGCCTGAGCATGTGGACGCCGCAAAAAGAGCTTTCCGCGAAATCAACGGGCATTTTATTACAGCCATCATGGAGGGCGGATATCCCGACTCTTATCTTGAAGCAGAGGGCGGCGATGCGCCTGAAGTAAAAGACGGGGATTTTAAACTGATTTCTGCGCCGATGGACTTTCTCGGACTGAATATCTATTACGGCAGACTGGTGCGTTTTGCGCCTGAACTTGAGAAGAAATACGAGATTTTCTTTGATGATGCTGCAACTGAATGGACTGATTGTAACGGAATGTTCCAGCCGGCGGCCATCTACTGGGGCAGCCGTATTGTCAATGAGTTGTGGAGTCCCAAAGAAATCATCATCTCTGAAAACGGCACATCCAATATGGATCGTCCTGCTGCTGACGGAGAAGTTTATGATGTGTTCCGCATCAAATATCTGCGTTCTTATCTGGAATCCATGAGCCGCGCCATCCGCGACGGTGTGCCGATTACCGGTTATCTGCATTGGAGTTTTCTTGACAACCTGGAATGGAGGTCCGGATACCGCCGCCGTTTCGGTTTGACTTTTGTCAACTACCGGACTCAGGAACGTATTCCCAAACTCAGTGCAAAGTTCTTCAAAGAATTGATCCGTACCGGAAGAATCGCTTGATCCGGTACGGTGCTGTCAACTTTATAATGCCGCAAGGATTTCAGCGGCATTTGTGTCAGGTTTGACCTTGGGCATGATCTTTTCGATCATGCCTTTTTCATTGATGATGAATGTGGTACGGACAACGCCCATTGAGACTTTACCGTAAAGTTTCTTTTCCTGCCAGACACCGTATGCTTTGATTGCCTGAAGTTCCGGATCGGCAAGCAGAATAAAGGGGAGGGCGTGTTTCTCAGCAAACTTGCGGTGGCTTTCAACGGAGTCTTTGCTGATACCGATAACAACGATATCCCTCTTTTTGAATTCTTCAAAGAGTCCGGCAAAAGCGCACGCCTGACGGGTGCAGCCGGGGGTGTTGTCTTTGGGGTAAAAGTAAAGGATGATTTTCTTTCCTGCTAAGTCGGCGGAAGAAATTATATTTCCGTTTTGATCCGGCAGAGAAAATGCCGGTGCGATATCTCCGGTTTGCATAAAAATATCTCCAGAATTTAGTATTGGTACCGATTTGCCGTTTGTCAGAATTTCTCTGTGCGGCAGATTTGGATCTCTAATTCAACGTTGTGTTTTTCGCAGAAATCCCGCAACAACTGTACTTTATCTTCTTGGGGATTGCTGTAAGCTATAATAATACTGTCAAACGGAGTTTTTTTGTAAATTTTTTCCAGATCATTCAGCGTACCCAGAACATTGAAACCGTAAACATTGAGATTTCGCAATGCCCGGCTGTCATCAATGATTCCGATGATTTTGATGTTCTCTCTGTCGCCCCTGAAGCCGCAGTATTGCTGCGTTGCGTAAATGCGGCAAAACAGACCGCCGCCGTAAATCAATACTTTTTTCAGGTTTGAAACTTTTCCCTGATTACGGATGAATAAACGTCTGTATCCCCAACTTTCGTAGTAGTGGATCAGAAAACGTTCCAGCAGAATGCCCGCCAAAATCAGCAGGAAAAACATGGCGTAAAAGCAGGTGTAGTTTTTCAGCGCATCGTCGGTCAACTTCATGAGATGAATGCAGATGATGTTGCTGATGACGTATCCTGCTACACCGGCAATCGTCAAAAGACGCAGTAATTTATAGTATTGGATGATTCCGGCTCTGAGCCAGTATGTCCGGTAAATTCCTGACAGACACAGAATGAGAACAAACGGAGCAATGTGCATGAAATACAAAAGAGCTTCAGGCCACTTGCCGGTTAAGACGTCCATAAAACCGTAGCGGGTCAGCATGAATGCCGTCAGAACAATCAGCCCGTCCAACAGGGGGTGTATGGCCGTTAAAATCAGATTTCGGTGGGGGATTTGGAGACCTTTGCTTACACAGGTTAAGGTATCAAACAGTTCAATGCTGGAGTAGCGGATCATGACAAAAAGTGTCAGCAGAAGAAGAACTAAAATCATTGCAGAAGAACTTTCTTCCAGAAAAACGCCGATAAGAGCAAGCAGGCAGAGCCCGGAAGCAAGCGCGTAAATAATCCAGGCTGTTTTGCGCTGAACGCCTGTTTCTTTGAGGATTCTGTGATGCAAATGGTCATGATCGCCCTGCATGATACTGCTGTTGGAATCTTTGTTGATGTAGCGTCTGAAAAAACGTCTCCATATTGCCAGGAAAACGTCAAACATCGGTACTCCGATGGCGGCCAGCGGAACCAGCAGCGCCGTTAAAGTTACGGATTTGGCAGAATACTGCATACTGATATAAGCAAAAAACAACCCGAGAAAGGTACTGCCTGTATCGCCCATGAAGATTCGCGCCGGAGAGAAGTTAAAGCGCAGAAATCCCAGACAACTGGCGCAGAATGTCAACAGAATAACAACCATTGCTGCTGAACCGCCAAGCAGAATCGTCCATACTGCAAGGAAAAATGATGCAATCGCCGCCAAGCCTGCGGCAACGCCGTCAAGACCGTCGATGAGATTGAATGCATTGATAATCACAACACTCCAGCCAACTGTTATTGCCAGTCCTATCGGTGCAGGAATCGGATAGATGAAAATTTTTGAGATACCGGCTCCTTCCAGGTAAAATATGACACCGACAGCAATCTGGAACAGTAATTTGAGCCAGCTCCGCAATTCGTAACGGTCATCCAGAACACCGACGACGAAAATAATCAGCGCAGGTATCCAGAAGTTTGAGAAAAAAAGTTGAATATCCTTGTTCAGTTCAATGTTTTTGTCAAGCAGGCTGATCCGGAAAAGAAAAACCGTCAGAAAAAACGCTGTAACGATTGCAATTCCGCCTCCTCTCGGGATGGGCTTTTCGTGCTGATGCCGTCCGCGGGGTATGTCAACAAATCCGAAACGCGGAAGAAAAAATATTGCAAGGTAAGTCAATCCGGCTGAAATCAGCAGTCCCAATGCCGGATAAGGCAGATAAAGAGAAATCCCTTTCAATATTGCAGTAAACATTACAACTCCATTTAAACTCAGATTTTTATACAACGGCCATTCCTCAATATTTGCTTTGCACTGTAAGATTTTTTGAAACAGAAATGCAAAAGCAACCTGCAGATAATATAGTCCTGAGTTTGTTAAAAATCAACTGTAATTGCTCCCAAACGAAAGATTTGAGGGCAAATAACGAACTTTTGCGGATGAAAGTTTTGGCGAATGGTTGAAATTTTTACGGTGAAATGTTATAATATACGGTGTAAAAACATTGTCCGGAAAACGGATGGAACAAAATCATTATAAAGAGATACGGAGTTGAATATGGACTTTCTTGAAATGATGAGACAGAGAAAAAGCTGCCGCAGTTTTGATCCTGAAAAGCAGGTGTCGCGCGAAGATTTGCTGAAAATTGTTGAGGCAGGGAGACTTTCTCCCAGCGGATGTAATTCCCAACCGTGGAAATTTATCGTGATTGATTCCGCAGAGGCCAAAGAAAAACTCTGCGATGCCATTGTTGTTGAAAACGGAGCTACCGGCGCGCCGTGGCGGCATCAGGTTTCTGCGTTTATCATTCTGGTTGAGCAGGAGGCAAAAGTTATGCCTCTGGTATTGAAGCACTATCAGGACTCCCAGCGTTTTGCGCCCGGAGATATCGGCGCCGCCTGTATGAATATGTGTCATGAGGCGTTTACTCTGGGGTTGGGGACCTGCATGATCGGTGTGATCGATCAGGAGAAAATGGAAAAATATTTCGGCATACCGCACGGCTGTGAAGCCAGGGTCGTTCTTGCCGTCGGGTATGCCGCAGACAACTCTCCCGTGAAAAAAATCCGCAAACCTCTTGAGGAAGTCTGCTGTTTTAATGAGTGGGCGTAATTTTTAAACCAGAAACGGTTCCTTGCCGACCCGGTGAACGATGATTTCATCAATCACCGCATTGCCGCGGTTGGCAAGGAAAAAGTGAACGATATCCGCAATGTCCGATGGCAGGATCATGCCGTCGGGAGTCAGGTCAGGACGGGAAACTTTGACCATATCGGTATATACTCCGCCGGGAGCGATGGCGTGAACGCGGATATTGTCTTTGTAATATTCTCTTGCAACACTTTTTGTCATCCCCAGAAGCGCGTGTTTTGAGGCGGTATAGATGCTTTGCTGCGGGTATCCTGCGTGACTTACGACAGAGGCAATATTGATAATCGTTGCTGAACTTGAGTTTTTCAGATACGGCAACACCTGCTGCGTCAGGATAAAAGGTGTCCGCAGATTGATTGCCATGATTTTGTCAAATTCTTCAAGGGAAATATCTTCAAAAGCCGTATTTTGAGCGACTCCGGCATTGTTGATAAGAACGTCGATCCCGCCGAAGTGAGCGGCGGCTTTTTGAACGCCTGTTCTGATAAAGTCCGGATTTGTCAGATCTCCGGGGATTGCAAGACCGGCGGAATATTTTTCAACGATTTCCTGAGTCTGCTTTAATTTTTCAACGTTGTTTCCGCCGAAAAGAATTATTTTCATGCCGCATTGAGCGAGTTTTTCTGCCGTTGCGCGTCCGATTCCGCCGCCGGCACCGGTCAGCAGAACAACTTTGTCTTTCAGTAAATTCATATTTGATCCTTGTTTTATCGGGTTTCAACGAGATAACATACACGTTCAACGGTTTTTTGCAACCTGAAATTTAAAAGAATCTGCATTTACATTTGTTTTAAAAAGACAGCAACTTGCATTTTTGATTCTGCAACAGTATATTAATATCAAAACAGGCAGGGGCGTTTTGAGCAGAAAGCGAAATACTTCTGCCGGCAACCATTCCGGATTATTCAACGGATATTTTTTTACAGGAGTTTTATTAAAATGCTTAAAGTCGGTTATGCTCAGGAAATCATAACTCCGCCGACCGGAGTTGATCTGGCGGGGTATTTCAATCTCCGTCTCAATGAAGGTATGTACGATGACCTTTACGTCAAGGTGATCGCCATGGAAATTGACGGCAAACGCACTGCTTTTGTCTCTTTTGATCTGTGCAGTATTGTCAGTACTCTCTTTGATGCTCTCAAAGCAAAAGTCGATGCCGAGTTCGGTCCCGGACTTTATGAAAATATGCTGGTTTGTGCAACGCACACGCACACCGGTCCCCGGTTTCAAAAACTGGAAAAGCAGGAAAATGAAGCAACTCAGTATGCTTTTGAAAACACAGTTGATGCAGCTTTCCGCGCCATCAAACGCGCTTTCATGAACCTGCTGCCTGCTGAACTTGAAGCGACCAAAGTTTATAACAACCCCTATGGATTCGTTCGTCGTTACTGGATGACAAGCGGTGATATCGTCACCAATCCCGGCTGGCGCAATCCCAACATTGACAAGCCCGAGTGCGACTATGACCGCACCATCAATATTCTTGCCGTCAAGCAGGGCGGACGCATTGCCGCATTGATCTGCAATATCGCCAACCACGGTGATACGATCGGCGGAAGCCTGGTTTCTGCTGACTGGTACGGCCGGTTTGTTCAGGCTGTCCAGACTGAAATGAAGACCAGTCTGCCGGTCATGGTTCTTGACGATGCTTCCGGAAACATCAACCACTTTGATTTCCATCAGGATATCAAGCAGACCGGTTATCATGAAGCCGTCCGTATCGGTCGCGGTTATGCCCGTATCGTTATGGATGCTCTTGAAAATCTTGAGCCGGTCAAAGCTGATAAACTTGAAATCAAGAACACCACTGTTACCATTCCGCACCGTCAGCTTTCTGATGCTGAAGTTGCTGAAGCCCAACATATTCTGGATACTGTTCCGGATATCAAGAAAGAGGGCGATTTTGAAAGTCAGGATTTGGCGAACAAGGTTCCCGCAGCTCTGCGTTATTTTGCTCAGCGTGCTTTGGACTGCAAGGCCAAAAGCAAACCCTCTCATGAATGCCGTCTGACTTCCATCAAGATCGGTGATGATTTGACTTTTGCTTCTCTTCCCGGCGAACCCTTCAACGGCATTGCCCAGGCGATCCGTGAAGCGAGCAAGAGCAAATATACTTTCGTTGCCGAGCTTGCCCAGTCTGTTTCCGGCTACGTTCCGATGAAAGAGTGCTTTGCCCGCGGCGGATACGAAGTTCAGCCCGGTGTTGACACTGTTGCTCCTGAAGCAGCAGATGCAATTATTGATGCCTCTGTCAAAAATCTCTGAAACAGTTGATTCTTTGGGGGCTGTTGCAAAACCTAATGTTTTGCGGCAGCCTCTTTTCTACGCAATTTTTTAATTATTCTCTCCATGTTTATTACTTTGGGAGATTCTGCTTCAAGACCATCTGGAGCAATCCAATAATCAATTTTTCCCTTGCCTGCAATCAACGTAAAAAGTTTGCGAATATTGTATCCCAAGCAAACCAACATGCATTCGCAACTGACATTTTCCAACCCTTTTTTATGATTGCCTCGACAATGCAGGAGAACACTTTTTTCTGTCGTGCAACAACTACGTTGTTGCAAAACCTCGAAATGGTGGAATATGACGGCACCTTTTGTTCCATCAAATACATGAAGCGGGTATCGAATTTCAAACTGTCTTCAATACGACGCAAACTGCCGGAATGTTTGGAGAAGGCATAGAGAATAGCGGCAAACAGACGGTATGGATTATAAGAGGGACGACCACCTTTTTCCAGATGTTTTTCCAGTGATTCTTCTATTATCTTACAAACTCCTGATTCTTCCAAAAGTTGGAGATAATCATCCAGTTTTTGCTTTTCCTCAAACGGGATGTCTGAGCAAAGGAATAAATACCCTTGAGAATTTGTAAAATAAGCCATAATTTTCTCCTATTATGACTTATTATACCTCCAATATTCAGCTCAAACAATAGAAAAAGGCTGTTGCTCACCTTTTTTGAGGTTTTGCAACAGCCCCTTTTTTTGCAGAATACTTGATTTCTCCGGAGAAATTGCTGTGAGTACGTTAGGAATACAGTGTCCAAAGTGCGGAATGATTCTAGAGGCCGATAAACGGTTGATGGGAGCAAAAGTTTCCTGTTACGCTTGTGAGTGTCATTTTATCTTGGAAACGCAGAAAAGTACAGCGGATTTAGACTTTGTTTTTACATTTACTTGCTCGAAATGTGGCACCAACAGTCTGTTCGGACAGTATGTATTGGATTGCCGATGTCCGCAATGTCAAGCAGGAATGAACGTTTCAAATGCAAAAATAAATATTTCTGGCAATGTTTTGAAAAAGCGGCTTTGGGATTTGCTTTTAAAAAAAGAGCAGGGGGATGTTGTTGCCAGACGCACGCTTGCTGTTCTTTCTGACTCTCCGGATGCTTCAGTCAGAGAATTAATTGAAAAAAACCACTATGAGAAGTTCAAGGGATATGAATTTCAACCGTTGATGCCGCTTGAACCGGAACGTAAGCCTGAACCTGTTTCTGAACCGGAAAAAAATCTGCCATCTTCGGCTCCCAAAAGAACAGTTGAAGTCAAATGTCCTTATTGCAGCCGTAAAAAGTTGATACCCACTTCATTTCTCGGACTGTATATAAAATGTAATGTTTGCAACAGTACATTCCCCACCCAAAGCAGCGGAGCGTCTTCATCCGGCAGGACGAAGGTGACACCACCGCCACCGTCTTCCACCGCACCCAAAAGAACAGTTGAAGTCAAATGTCCTTATTGCAGCCGTAAAAAGTTGATACCCACTTCATTTCTCGGACTGTATATAAAATGTAATGTTTGCAACAGTACATTTCCCACAAAAAGCAGCGGAGCGTCTTCATCCGGCAGGACGAAGGTGACACCGCCGCCACCGTCTTCCACCGTCCCCAAAAGAACAGTTGAAGTCAAATGTCCTTATTGCAGCCGTAAAAAGTTGATATCCACTTCATTTCTCGGACTGGATATAAAATGTAATGTTTGCAACAGTACATTCCCCGCAAAAAGTTCAAACAGGCGATAGTGTTCAAAAAATACACTGTTTGGGATAGACCTGCTTTATGAGAATAAAAACAGTGTCCGCTGTAAAAAACGGACACTGTTTTACTGATAAAAATCAGTTCTTTTTTTCTGCCATTTCGATCTCTTTAAGATCAACGAGTTTGGCTGTGTTGCGGGCGGTTTCAGCCGTTGAACGCAAAAGTTCTCCGGCGGCGGTGTAAAGCAGTCCGCTGATGAAAAATGATACGCAGAGAGCAATGTAAAATTTTGTTTCAGCGGTCAGCCACGAGATGAAAAACAAGACAATTGCAACGGCGATGAAAACCAGTCCCATGGCATCGAATACCCGGGAAATCCAGGGGGCGGGGCAACGTCTCTGGAAAATCGCCACTTCTGAAAGAGTGCAGCAATTTTCTTTGTGCGGTTTTTCGTGATGTTCTTGATTACTCATAATATATTTCTCCTCTTTTTGTTACTGCGGAACCTCTTTGTTCAACAGTTTCTTCAAGAGGCAATATAAATGAATCTGTTGAAATATCAAGAAAAACAGTGTTGAAGAAACTCCGCCATGACAGGAATATATTTTTGCAGAGAGTAGTCAAAGGCTTTTTTCTGCATGGCATCAGACATACGTTTCCGGCAGGAGAGACTTTCAAGAGCTTGGACCGCTGAGAGCCATTCTTCAGCAGAAGAGGCGAGAAAACCGTTTTCTCCATGTGTTATAAAACGGCTGTTTTCCCCGACAGGACTGGCTGCTGCCGGAAGTCCGCAGGCGGCATATTGAATCAGTTTATAAGCTGATTTTCCCCTTGAAAAATCATCGTCGCAAAGAGGCATGATTCCGAAGTCACATTCTGAAAGTTGCTGAGCCTCTGTGTCCTGAGTCCAGTTGACTTTCTCCATATCAACTCCGGGGATATCCGGGAGATCATTCCGGGCGATGATTTTAAATTTCAGTCCGGTTTCTTTGCAGAGTTTTTGCCAGATTGAAGCGAAAGGCAGAAAACACTCTTTGTATGTGACCGGCGTACCGATCCAGGCGGCTGTCAGCGGCTGTCTGTCAATAGGGGGAACACGGGGATATTTTTCCAAATCCACCACCGTTGGAATCAGTATGACGTTGGAATTTAATTTTTTTACTTTATCAAACAGCAGGTGATTGGCAACGATGACTCCGGCTGCTTTTTGAATCAGTTTATCATATTTCGTTTTCAGAAACGGGATATTTTTGTATTTTTCCCAGACAAGATCATCGAAGTTGAGAACAAATTTTCTTTTGCCGATAAAAAACAGATCCACCGCCGCCGGCATGAAGGGAATCAACTCATATTCCAACAGCAGGTGTTTTTCAGGAAAAACAACCTGATACAGACGTTTTGTCAGGGCAAAGAAAAAGGCTGTTTTGCTTTTGCCTTTTCCGGAGTAAAGCTGTTTGAGATAGGCGTCATCAAAAAAAGGATGAAAATAATTGTCGGTACTGACCGCATTAAAAGCCTTTTTAAAAAGATAATACCTTAATCTGCTGGAGGCTCCCTGTTCTGAGTATCTGGTATATATCCCGAATGTACCGGGTGTTTTGTCCGTATCTTTTTCCAAAATAAAACCTGTTTTGAACTGTTTGTATTCTTTTTGTCAGAATAAAAATATTCCCGGAATCAGTTTCTCCGGGAATGTTTTTGTATCCGCTGAGATAAGATACTCCAACGGCGTATTTTTTTCAAGGCTGCATTTTTTATTTTGCAGGAGTTTTGACCGGGCTTTGTTTTGCTCCGCGGAACGGACGTCGCGGCGGACGCAGTTCTCTGCCTTCCAGAACAGCATCCAGTTGAAATTTTATGATTTTTTCTGAATTTGCGGCGCGTTTATCCAGTTCTTTTTCCAGCATTTGAGTCCGCTTTTTCATGTTTTCAACGTGTTTTCTGTTGAGAGCCAAACGCTTGTTGAAACGCTTTTTCAAAAGTTCGGAAAGCTCCTGTTTGATTTTTTCTTTCCGGGATTTATTTTTTTCGGACCGGTATTTCTGAGCAAGATCGGCAATCAGTTGCCTTTCGGCTTTTTCAGCTTTGAAAAATGCTTCTGCCTTCTTTTTCATCACTTCAAGGAATTTTTCGGGATTTTCGCGTTGAAGCTGCATCATTTCTTTGCGTTCAGCATCAGAGAGTTCTCCGAAAGCCCGCCAGATATGACGTGAGACTCCGGAGGGACCCGGAGCGGGAGGACGTTTTTCCGGCACAGGACGGGCAGAAACCATCAATGCAGAAAGTACAACCGTTAAAGTCAAAAGAATCTTTGTCATAATGCTCAACCTCCGATATTGAGGCGGTCATCTGCCAGTTCAGTTACCTGAGAAGACCCGAAAGACAACTCGCTTGACAGGTTGAAACTTTCCTGTTCCACCGCATCCCAATCGGTCATGTCAGCAAGACGGACATATTCTTCTTTGGATATCTGTTTGAAATCCTGTTTTTCTGTCATCGTGCTGACACCGAAGGCAACGAAAAGTGCCGCCGCTGCTGCGCTGCTGCTGAAGATCAGACGGAGTTTTCTCCGGCGCCGGACAAAGCTGTTCTGCCGCAGCCGGCTTGCTGCGAGAATCCGTACATCCAGTTCGTGCGGAACATCCCGTTCTGTCAGTGTTTCAATTTTCAGATACTTTTTCATTTCCTTTTCCTCACTTGGAAGATATCTGTCTGTATAACGTATTTTAAATTTTATTTATTTAATCAATTTCCGTGTTTCTGCCAAAAAAATCTTTAAATTTTTTATTGCATAATGCATACGGCTCAAAACCGTATTCAGAGAACACTGCTGGATGTCTGCGATTTCTTTAAAAGACAACTCCTGCTGTCTGAGCAGAAACACCTCTTTTTGTTCTGTGGACAATTTTCCGACGGCATCTTCGATTGCTTCTGCCAGTTCCCTGTTGGCTAATTCCTCCTCCGGACGGTGATGGTCCGGCGTCGGAAGCTCCGGTGTGTCTTCCTGATCTATTGACTGAAAATAACGGTTGCGTTTTTTGCGGATGTGGTCAATGAAAATATTATGCGCCAGACGGAACAGCCAGGCACTGAAACGTCCGTCATCCGTATATTTCGGGAGTTTATCAATAACTTTGAGCCAGGTTTCCTCAAAAATATCATCCACGTCAATGGAGGAACCGCGCAGCAGATTGTGAAGATAGCCGTACAACTGTTTGCGGTAACGGTAATACAGAATATCAAAGGCCTTGCTGTTTCCTTTCAGATAGGCCTTTATCAAAAATATATCGGGTGTTGTTTCTGTTACGTTTTCCATGTACCCTTAACGGAATTTGCAGATGAAAAATTTTATTCTCCGTAAAGAAAATTCCAGAATTTCCAATCTCCGGGGAGCAGGGGGATTTTCGCAAACAGTTCGTCAAGAGCTTTTTTATCCAGAGGATCAACCCAGAAAAACTCCTGTCCTTCACAGCAGCGGATTGTTTCACTTTCAGGGATAACTGTTCTGATGAACCACAAATCCATATTGGGCTTGACCATTTTATAAATCGGATCAAGGACGATGGCATTGACATCCAATTCTTCACGCAGTTCCCGTGCCAGAGCCGTTGAAAAGTTTTCGCCTTTATCGACTTTCCCGCCGGGAAATTCCAGTCCGAAAGGCGGCTTGTCTGCCGGACGTGAAGTTAAAAGCAGTTTGCCGTTTCTGCGGACAACTGCGGCAACTACGGTTATTCTGTCAGCCATTGCAGCACCACCAGTTCAAATGCCGTGATGATCCGGGCAAGTTCAAAAAGTTTGTTGAAAAAGATGAACAGCAACATGATCAGCAAAAAAACTGCTCCCCGCGCCGCTTCAGAGGAATCGCGCAGAAATTTGGGGAACAAATTGCAGATGATGGCATAGCCGTCAAAACCGGGAACAGGCAGCATATTCAGCAGAAAAAGAACGATATTAAGATGGGAACCGTAAAGGAGCATGTTGATTGTGAATTCATTGCCCCATTGCGCTTTGAAACAAACGTAAGTCAACAGTAAAAAAAACTGGGAAAGAACAATGTTTGAAAAAGGTCCGGCAAAGGCGACCAGAGCGGGCGCGTATTTTCCGCGCAGGTTCTGCGGATTGACGGGAACCCGTCCCCAGGCAAGTCCGAAGAAACAGAACAGAACCAATGAAAATATCCCCATCTGTTTCAGGGGATTGAATGTCAGATGACCGTTTTGAGCCGCCGTGTCATCTCCGGCTTTGTGGGCAACCCAGGCATGCATGAATTCGTGGGTGCAGATCGACAGAATAACCAGCACTGCCACAGAAAAGAACAGGTGTGGATCACGCCAGAGATATGTGATAAATAAATCCATTTTTCAAACTCCGCTGATGTTATTTGAGCAGCATACAGTCCCCGTAACTGTAAAAGTGGAACTTTTCACGCTTTGCCAGCTCATAGGCATTGAGGACATCTTCTCTTGTTGAAAAACACGAAACAAGCATAATCAGCGTACTCTTGGGCAGGTGGAAATTGGTCAGCAGCATATCCACTGCTCTGGGCTTGTAGGGCGGATAGAGAAAAATTCCGGTGCTGCCGCTTTGCGGAATAAGAGTGCCGTCAGGTTCGGCGCAGCTTTCAAGAACACGGACAGTTGTTGTACCGACAGCCATGACTTTTTGTCCATTTTTTCTTGCCTCATTGATGATTCTGGCTGTTTCTTCGGGCAGTTCAAAATCTTCAAAGTGCATCTGATGTTCTTCTGCGTTTTCAACTTCGACCGGCTTGAATGTTCCGGGACCGACATGAAGTGTCAGAGAAAGTGTGATGACACCTTTTTTTCTTGCTTCTTCCAGAATCTCTTCAGTAAAATGCAGTCCGGCAGTCGGTGCCGCAACGGCGCCGGGGTGCTGTGCGTAAACAGTCTGATAACGTTCTGAATCGGATTCTTCCGCCTCTCTGCCGATGTACGGGGGGAGGGGGATGTGACCGTAACGCTCCTGCATGAGCGTCATATCCGTATTGGAAAATTGAACAAGATAACCGTCACCGCGTTTTTCTTTGACTTCAAAATAATCACCGTATGGATTGACATTTCCGTCAACGCCGCACAAGGCGACCTGAGTGCCGTTTTTGGCTCTCTTGCCGGGTTTGAGCAAAACATTCCACAACCCCGGAACGCCGTTTTCGGGAGAAACCAGCAGCAGTTCAAATTTTGCACCGGCTGCGGTATCGGGCATTTTCCGCCCGAACATTCTGCCTTTGAGAACTTTTGTGTCATTCCATACCAGAACGTCTCCGGGAGAAAGATAATTGAGTATATCTGCGAAAGAACCGGGCGTTGCCTCGCCGCTTTTGCGGTCAAGGACCATCATCTTTGATGTTCCGCGGGTTTCTGCGGGATAACGGGCAATCAGTTCGTCGGGCAGTTCGTAATCAAACAGAGAGGTTGAAAGCATTTTTTTATTTTCTCCCGGAGATTTATTTTCCGCGCATTTCTTCGCGGGCCTGCCGCAGACGGCTTAATTCGTATTCAGAAAGACTGTTGATACCTTCGCGAGAAACTTTATCAAGCAGCGCATCCAGTTCCGCAGGTGAAACAGATTTGCCGGAGTTGTTGAAGTTTGTATTTTCCGGGTTGACATATTCTGTGTGAGACGGACGGGGCGTTTTGCCTTTTCTGCGCAAGGGATCCCAGATGAGTTGATTTTTGCACCAGAGTTTGATTGCGATGTATCCGCTGATAAACCCTGCCAGATGAGCCAGATGGGAAACGCCGCCCTGGGCGCCTGAAATCTGCATCAAAACTTCAAGAATCGTATAGCAGATGACAAGAGTTGAGGTTTTCAAAGGCGTGAACGGCATGAAAATCATGAAGAATTTTTTATCAGGCTCAAGCATGGCGGCTGCCATCATTACGGCACAGACAGCGCCGGAGGCACCGATCAGCAGACTGTTTGCGCCCCATCCGGTTGCCAGAAAAATGATGTTCCCGGTCAGAACACCGATGACATAAAGCCAGTAAAATTTGTTTCTGCCGATGTGAGGCAGCACAAGTGAACCGAAAAGGTAAAGTCCCCACATGTTGAAAAGAATGTGAGAAAAATCCGAATGAAGAAAACCTGCGGTCAACAGCTGCCAGGGATAAAATAACTCCCGGCTGCAGTGCAGGGCAAGTTTGCTGAAAAGTTCACTGCCCGGTCTGGCAAACAACAGATAAAGTATAGCGTTGACAGCAATCAATTCCCAGATCGCTCTGCGGCTGTTCGTGCTTTCCGGAGCATCTCCGGAGCGCATATAATCCCGATCATATAATGACATAATTTCTGTTCCTCAAATTTTACAGTTCAACATTTTACATAATATACATGATTAAGGGGATTTATTCAAGTTTTATAACAGAATAAGAACGGGTGAAAAAACGCCGCTGTGTCCGGTTGCAGACACAGCGGCGTTGCGAAGTTTCAAGTGGGATTTTTATTTGCAGCGTTTGCCGTCAATAAAGACCATCTGAACTTTGAAATCTCCTGAGAGCAGGACCAAATCAGCGGTGTATCCCTCTTCAATTTTTCCGAGTCCGGGCAGGTTGTGTTCTCTTGCAGCGTTGTAAGAGGTGGTTTTTACCAGTTCAGAGAGAGGAAGACCGGTCACTTTTGCAACGTTTTTGAGGGCGTCGCAAATAGCGAGGGTGCTTCCGGCGAGGGCACCGTTTGAGGTCAGGCGTGCCGCACCGTTTTCAACGGTCACAGGCAGTCCGCCCAGAGTGTAACTTCCGTCGGGCATACCGGCGGCGCGCATGGCGTCAGAAATCAGCATGATGTGGTCACAGCCTTTGGTTTGGAAAACCAGCTGAACCATTGGCGCTGAAACGTGAATAAGATCGCAAATCAGCTCAACAACTGTATCTTTGAGCAAAAGTCCTGCGCCGACCATGCCGATATCGCGGTGGTGGAGAGCCGTCATCTGATTGCAGAAATGGGTCATGTGCCGCAGACCTTTTGCGTAGGCGGCTTTGAATTCCTCAAACTTTGCCGCAGTATGTGCGCCGGAAGGAACGATACCCATTTCAATCATCTTTGCCGCAAATCCCGGACCGTCTCCGCACTCCGGCGCATAGGCGATACGCTTGACCGGATAAATCGCGCTGAGACGTTTCACCATTTCAGCATCGGGTTCCTGAACGAAATCAGGATTCTGTGCGCCGAGGCACTTGGGGTTGATGAAGGGGCCTTCAAGATGGATTCCGGGAACCTTTGCACCGGTGCGGTTCCTGGCATATTCCGCCGCCTGCGTACAGGTGACGGCAAGATCCGCTTCGGGCAGAGTCAGCGTTGTCGCAAAAACCGAGGTGACACCTTCGTTGATTTTGGCATCCGCAACGGTTTTGAGGGAGCCATCTTCAGTATCGCAGAAGTCCGCACCGGCTTTGCCGTGACAGTGAACATCAATAAAGCCGGGCATGAGCATGGCATTGTTTGCATCAATGATTTTGACATCAGCCGGAAGGGTTTCTCCGGAAGAATAAATTTGGGCAATCTTGTCGCCCTCAATCAGGACGCTGCCGTATTTGTCAACGCCGGGAGAGATGATACGGGCGTTGCTGATGATAAATTTTTCAGCCATAATCCAACCTCTTTTTTATCAGTTGAGTTCCGGGAGACTGGCGGCAATCATCGCCTGTCCGTGACGTTTGAATTCTTCATCCGGAACTTTGAACTCAAGCTGAGAAGCGATTTCCGGGAATTCTTCTTTGACGACTTTCTGAGCGACTTCGATCACCAGATCGCCGCCTTTGCCGGAGCTGACACGTCCCAGCAGAAGCAGTTTCTTGACCAGACCGTAGAAGTCTGCAAACTGGGCGGCGGCATAGCCGAGATAAATACCGATGGCGTAGAAAATCTTTTCAGCGCGGGCATCACCGTTTTTCATCGCCTCCTGGACAAGTTCAAGACGGGTGGGGAAGGGCATGTCGGCGGGGAAATCAAATCCCGCAATGGGTGCAAGACGGGCAACTGCCTGCTGAGAGAGATACTGCACCGCGCAGCCGAGGTCGCCTGACCATTCATCGGCGGGGGCATTTTCTTTGAAGTCGATCGGAACAAAGGCAAGTTCATCCAGATAGTCCATGATATTGCCGTTGGCATTGACGAATCCTGCGGCAACACTGGTTCCCATGGAAACGCCGAGAACGGAATCAGACTTCATGCTCATTGCACCGGCAAGGGCGGTGACTTCTCCGTCATTGGCAACGACGAAGGGAACCTTGAATTCGGCGGCAAGTTCGTCAAACAACGGCCAGATTTTGGACTTGAAATCGCTTTCGGAAACGCCGCGGAACAGAGAGACCAGACGGGGCTGTCCGTCAACGTAGACACCGGCGGCACTTCCGCCGATACCGTCCAGACGGGGCAGGTGAGCGGCGGCACGCTGGATGGAGTCGCGGATACCGGCTTTGTGGTATTCCGGATCGCTCTGGAAATAGGGATCCCATTTGATTTCTTCAGAGAAAACGCATTTTCCGTCAATGACAGCGGCGCACTTTCTGTCGGAGCCGCCCAGGTCGAAACCGACGCGGCAGCCGTCCAGGTGATTGCCCAGGGGGATCTCGGGAGTCTTTTCTTCGGGGAATTCGTCAAAGGAGATGTTTTTGACGGTGAAATCCTGCTTGTAGATGCGCTGTCCCATCATGGCATAGTCAAAAGCTCTTGCGCCGTCGGGAGAGTAGATTTTTGCCAGTTCGTTGCCGATTTCTTCGGAACCTGCGACAAAAACTTCGCAGCCGCCGTACATCCAGAGCATGAATTTGAGGGTGCGTTCCGCCACCAGAAGATTGGCGGCTTTGGAGTCGGCATCAGTTCCTGCAAGAATGTTCATTTTGCGGACGGATACAGCACCGTTGGGGCGTTTAACCGCCAGGGCAAAGGGAACGGTTGCGACTTTGGCAAACTCGCGCAGATAGAGCGCTCCGGGGATGAAACCCGGATCCAGTTCGCTTACAAACTTCGGAGTAACTGTGATCTTAGGCATGGATATTTGTCCTTTTTTTTGCCCGGAAAGTATTTTTCCGGAGATTTTTTTATAAAATACGCTTGAATTCAACTTCAATCAACATTAATTTATACCGTAAACAGGAAAATAACATGGATAAAAACACAAATTTAAATGCCATTATATTCAAAGACGATCTCTGTGTTCACCGTCTGCCGTCGCGGCAGATGCCGCAGGTGAACCGGAATTCGGGATTGTGGATTTTTAACTGGGCATCTGATTTTTCATCGACCAGCCACAGTGAAGACGGTATGCGTTACTTTGAATTTTACTGTATAGCGCATCTGCTCCGGGGCAGGGGGGTGTATTGGACAGGCGACGATCCGGAGCCGGTTGAAGTAGAGCCGGGTATGTGTATTTTGATGTCCCCCGGCAAACGGCATTATTACGGTGCAATACCCGGCGGGGTGTTTGTTGAAGACACCGTGAACTTCTGGGGACCTGCGGCAGATTTGCTGTTGAAATCCGGGATATTCAAAGACGGCGTGTACCGGATCGGCAGTGTGCCGGTCTTACGTCAGGTGATGGATCTTGCCGCTGATCCGTCTGAGTATTCGCAGTTGAACGCGGAGTTTGCTTTGCGTGAAATTTTGCAGAATATATATAACGAAAAGTTTTCACGCGGCAGTTCTGCGGCTGTTGACCGCGGCATTGCGCCGCTGCTTGAGGCTGTCAAGAAACATCCGGAAAAGCCCTGGAGCGTTATTTCAATGGCAGAGCTTTGCGGAATGAGCGTCAATGGTTTCAGAGAGTGTTTCAAACGGCGGACAGGTGTATTGCCCAAAATCTGGCTGGATCGCTACCGGATAACGCTTGCCTCTTCGCTTTTGATCGGTTCTGATTTATCCGCAAAAGACATTGCTGTGCGGTGCGGATACCCTGATCCGTTTCATTTCAGCAGACGTTTCAAAAGCATCACAGGATTGTCTCCGGCGGATTACAGGCAGCGTTTTTCGAAAAATAATTGAAATATTGCTGAAAATACCCGTTTTTTTATGAAATTGCGGGTTGACAAAACGTTTTTATGTTGTATATTATTGAGATGAAAATATTTGATTTGAAACAATTATTTATAATTAACAATAAAAAGAGGTGAATGATATGTCTCAGCATCCGAGTCTCCGTGTCGGCGGTAAAATCCGCAAAATCCGCAACGTTATGAAACGCTACGAGCGCATCGACGTTCTCCGCGCCGAAGGCCGTATTCCGGAAGAAAAGGTCATGGGCCTGCCCAAGACCAAGCCGGTTGAAGTCTAATTTTGATCGGAAGAACGCTCCGGTGAGGACTGAATCAAGTTTTGTCCTTCAAAAGAGTTGTTATTTTTACAGAGAGTACCGATAAGGCTGCTCTCTGTTTTTTTATTGTTTTAAAAGACATTGCAAGAGGTGACTTATGGATTTTTGCGAAGTTGTTTTTGCCCGGCGCAGTATCCGGCGTTATCAGCAGAAGATGGTGTCAGATGAAAATTTGCGGCAGTTGATTGAGTTTGCCCGTGTGGCTCCTGCGGCTACCAATGCTCAGCGTTTGAGATTGACTGTTATCCGCGATATTGAACTGGTTGAAAAGATTTTTGCGTTGACCCGCTGGGCGGGTGCTGTTGCTCCCCGCAGAACGCCAGTGTGGGGCAAGGATGCGCCGCTTTGCTTTATTGCGTTTACTGCAAAAAAAGAACAGTTGAATTCCAGTTTGTATGCCGATGCCGGAGCCGTTGCCCAAAATCTGATGCTGGGCGCTGTTTCTCTGGGATTGGGAAGTTGCTGGATAGGCTCCTTTGACAAAGAAAAAACGCACAGTCTGCTGGAACTGTCAGACGATACAGAAGTCTTTTACCTGATTTCAGTCGGCTATCCGGCAGAAAAGCCAGTCTGGGAAGATGCTTCAGATCCGGAACACGTCAAATATTACCTTGACGAAAATGATTTGCTGCACGTTCCCAAGTTGACGGCTGATGATTTGGCGACCTGGAAGTGATGTTGTTTTGCTGCTGCGGGAGCTTAATAAAACCCGCAGTCAGCATATCCGGTTGACTGCCAGAACAACGAAGCTGAACAACTCGCGTAATACCCCGGATATTCTTTTTTGCTTTGCGGTATCTGGTATTGATTCAGCATCATAAGGCTGGCGTTGCCGAAAAGCACGAACATTTTATCGTTGTGAGGCCAATGTCCTTTGGTTGCTGCGTTGCTGTGTTGGACAACTTTTGCATCAGGATTGATGGTTTCCATGACCAGCATCGTTTTTCCCGGTTTTTTGAATGCAGAAGCTTTGCAGTGTGAATGCCAGGAGTCATTCCACCCCAGATTCATATTGTAACTGTAAGAACGGTTTCCGCTTTCTGTCTTCGGCATCTTTGGACAGGTGTATTTGGATTCTTCTGACAAACTGCTGAGGCTGAGTTGGGTGCCGTCAGCGGGAAGTCCCAGGTAGGGCAGCACGGACTCCGAAAACTTTTTAGCCAGCGGAAAATAATCTTTGTTGTCCTGCATATAAAGAAACAAAGCTTTGCCGATTTGTCCCATGTTGTTTCCGCAAGTTGTGGTTTTTGCGGCATCTCTTGCCTTTTGAAGTGCCGGCATAAGCATTGCTGCAAGTATAGCAATAATGGCAATTACGACCAGCAGTTCGATAAGTGTGAAGCGTCGGGCGTTGACCGGCATCATGTTGTTTTTTTTCATAGTAGTTTTCTCCTTTTTTATTTTGCTGTTGTCAACGGTATGATTTCCACATGATCGATCCAGGCTTTTCCCCGTGCATCCGGCGCAAGGTAGAAACCGATGTAGGGTGCGCTTTTTGCGCCGATATTGGCAGGCGCGGTAAATTCAAACTGATAACGTGTCCAGGGCAGGGTTCCTGTGAGTGAGGGTTTCAATGGCGACAACACGTTGTCGGTCCCGTTTTTTCCGAACCTGATATCCGAGAATAAGCCGCTTTGCGGATTTTTTGAATTGATGACATTTTCAAGTTTTAGATAAAAAGAAAGTTGATAACGCTGACCTGCTTTAAATAAGTTTTTGTCAATTCTCTGCCTGATAAGCCGGTTGCCTCCCGGCAGTTGCAGACGGATGGATTGCCCTTTGGTCATAAAATTTTCTCTGTCAACAGTGATGGGATGAGAGGATATCCAGACCGCTTTTTTTCCGGAATACATCCTGTTGCGTTTGATTGGACCGTCAAAATCTTCACAGAACAAAAGATTTTGTTTTTGCCGTACCGGAGCAAGAAGCACAGTTCCGCAAGTTGCCGCACTTTTACTGCCGACTCCGGGATACCAGCGGTAGTAGGGAACACGGACTTTACATTCCGGCTGCAGGATCCTGCCCCGGGAGAAGTTGGCAACAAAACTGCTGCCTTTGAGTTCCGGCATGGATTTCCGGGGAATGCGGAGTTCCGCCACCCACATTTTTTGAGGAATTATCGTACATTTGTATTCAAGACCGCTGTTCCAACTCTTATTTAATTGCTGATTTTCGCTGCGAAGATCACAGAAAGTTCCGGCACTGTTGAACATGATCTGGTAATAAAATTTATCTCCGGTATCAGAAGCAAAGAGCAACTCCGCCAGGTTGTCGCGCCACACTTCCACATCATCATTTTTGCGTTTGCTGCAGAGTATTTTATCTGTAAAAGGCTCGTCACATTCAATGCCGATGTAGTAATTATCGTTGTCAAAGAGTATTTTTACCCGGGTGTGAACTTCAACTTTTGAGAGTCCGCGATTCGGATACAGCCAGACCGGAGTTGCTTTTTTCCAATCTGCTTCATTAAGTGTTCCATCAATTTTTATGGTTCCTCTGACCGGCGATGCGTAAAGTGTCCAAAGTTTGCGGTCTTGGACTTTTTTCTTGAACTCCTCAGCTCCTTCAAGGATCGGTCCAAAAAGTTCCCGGCGCATAAATTTGATTCTTTTGAGGTATTCCGGGGCATCGGCTGTCTTTTTCTCTGCCCTGTCAAAGAGAGTATTGATTCTTTTTAATTCTGCCGGAGAATAAATTTTCTGCCAGAGATCAAAATAGCTCGGACATATCGGACGGGGGCCGAGAGAGGTATCTTCTATTTTGCCTATGATATTTTTCATCCAGTGCTTTTCCAGAGTGTTGTAAAAGTTTTTCATTTCATCTGCGGCAGGTCCGTACATCAGGCGGAAATGTTCTTCCATCAACGCATTGACATCTGTGGAGGGATCCCACATGACTTTGCCGAATACATAATAATTCATGAAGTTGAACATCCAGCAATCAGTTCCCGCTTCAAGAAGTGCCCCGGAAATATCCGGTGCGGCTTTTTTGAAAAAACTTCCTGTTGCATCCGGCGTAAAGCCCGGTATGCTCAGAATAGGAAGCAATCCGGCAGTTTTGCACATATAAGTATGCAGAACAAGTTTATGTCCCAGTTTTTTCTTCCAGTCATTGAGCTGTTTAAGTTTTTCTGCCTGCTGCTGAGGATTATCTTCATCCCATGGACCTGTGGTACAGTATTTTATCAGGATATTGTCCGGCAGATCAAGTTCCGGTATTTCTTTGTAACAGCTGTAAGCACTCATAGTGACAAAGCCCGGAATATTTTCTTTTTTCAGATTGTTGGCTATATCTGCAATAAATTTCCACACCAGATTGCTTGATGCCTGAGGTCCTTGGGCGAATACCGGTTTGCATTGTGCGCAGCGGCACTGATACATGGCGTCATTGGGACCGAGATTGAAAAACGGACGGCTGAAAACGGAGTGCTGCCAGCCGATGCGTCCATTTCTCATCAGAGCGCCCCGGGCGGATGCCGGTTTGCCGGAAAGAAATGCTTTGACATCCTGAAAAATTTCCTGTTTCAAGCCATTACTGCTGAAGCAGAGCTGTCCGGCGGCATCGTGCCGGTTGACGATGTGGGTACCGTTGTGCCGTTTACCATTGCTGCGCAGAGCAAAATATTCCGGATGCGTTTTGCCGAAACGCTGAACAAGTCCGAGATTGGCAAGCCCGTGTCCGAACGGGAGTTTCAGGGTACTTGCTCTTGTTTGAAGCATTGAGTGGATTCTTATATCATTTTCGGTCAATCCTTGATAGCAGCGCATGACTTTTCCCAGATTTTCTTTGCCGTAATAAATCTGCCGGTAAGTGTTGTCCGGACGGTCAATTATGTCAATTTGCGGTATTTCCCAGTCTTTTTTACGGGGGACGACTGTTCCGTACTCGCCGGGAAAGTAGAAGCGAACACCTCCGAAACGCTCCAGAAATTCATAGACGCCATTGAGCGTACCTCTTTCATTATAGTTGGGGATTTGTCCCTTTGCCGGATTTATAACCGGATCATCGACTCCTGCAATGATGATTTTATTACCGATCGTTTTGATGATGTAACCGTCTCTATCCAATTTTGAAAGATTAAAACCGGCAAGTTCAGCGCCCTTGGCTCCGAGAATAAATGCCGCAGCTTTGCCGGAACTCTTGCTTTTTACCGGAACTTTGGCACCTGTGATTTTTTCCAGATAAAACGCCAGCTGATCACCCGCCAAACGGAGTATCGGCGCAGCACGCTCAGGAACAATTATTTCACATGCAGCTTTCCCGTTTGAAAAAAGCACAGTTTCTGAGCGATTTCCGATTTTGATTGAACGCGGTATTACGGGGTTAAAATGAAATTCAGGTATTTCTGCTGCATTGCAGATTGCAAAGAGCAGACACATTGTGGCGGTCATAAATATTTTTTTCATTGTTGAAAGTCTCCTGATTAATGTTAAATGGTTTCTCCGAAAACAAAATCCATGGGCAATTTGATAAGAGATGTTTGATTTTCCTGAGAGAGCAGCAATTGGACGGCGGTTCTGCCGAGCTGTTCCGGCTGGATTGACAAACAGCACAGTTTTGGGGAATATTCTGTAGCCTGACGTGTTCCGTAAAATCCGACGATGCCGACATCTTCAGGAACTCTTATTCCCATGCTTTTCAAACCATTGACAATGCTGCGTGCGGTCGTGTCAGATGTTGCAAAAATGGCGATTCTGCTGCCGGAGAATGTATTGAGTGCTTTCTTGAGAAGTTCATTTTGACGGGAAGCAACAAAATTTGTAAATGCCGGATAAATGATTGTTTTTTCCCGTGATGAGAGTTCTTCAAAAAACAGGTGCTGCTGTGCGCCTTCGTAGTGCTGTAAAACATGGCTTTCGCAGCAGATAAAGGCATTGTACCCCAATCTTTTGAGTGTCTGCAAAGTGAATTTGTATCCGGGATAAACATCAAGAACCACACTGCGGATATCCGGTAAACTGCTCTGACGGCCGATAACCACTATCGGGAGATTGGTTTCTGTACGGATTTCTTCAAGTATTTCATCCGGGATCTGATAGTCTGCAATAAAGCCGATATTTTGTCTGGTCAGGGAAAGAGCTTCTTCCACGGTTTGTGAAAAGTCTGTTTTGTGAGCATAAATCGTTTGAGATGCACTGTGAGAAAAATAAGTTCCGACAGCCGCAATAGCTGCTTCGTGCATGATTCCCGCGATAATCTGATTGCCGTAGTATTCCACGTTTCCGGTGGAAATATGGCGGAAAAGCATCGTAAGAAACCGGAAACTGTTCTGACTGTCATCCAATTTTCGTGAAATGTAATAATTCTGCCCCGGTTTGTGCAGCAGGAAACCGCGTTGTGCAAGATAGTTCAGTGCGTGAACAGCTGTCACCTGACTGACATTGAAAAGTCTGCACAGCTCTCTTGATGACGGAGCCGGCATACCCGGCAGAAGTTTTCCAGCCTTGACCTCTGCTAAAATTTTATCTGCGATTATTCTGTATTGAAATTTTGCCATAACAACCTCTTTTCCTGATGAATTAACATACTGTAGAGAAAATTTTTTACAATAACTTTTTTGTGTGTGCAGTGAAAAAAGCATTTTTTTATCTTTTCAAAATCAGCTGCACCTGTTTTGAAATATATATCAGGTGTGTATGTTTTTACAGCAAAAATGACTGTTGACAGCAATTAACAAGTTCCCTCAAAAGCCGGCGTTACAGGAGACCGGATTCAAACTCTCCGGAAAAAGCAGCATTCAGGGGTTGTAATCATGCTCAAATCGTGCTACTTTATAAGTAGGCGCTGTTCCCGACAAGGGTAGATGGTTCTTGGGGAAGGGGAAAACTTCTTTTCACGAGAAAAGAAGTTTTCCCCTTCCCCAAACCCCAACCCTTTTCAAGAAAAGCGGAGTATTTTATAAAGTAAGAACAATACCCTACGGGTAATTATCTACCCGTACAGGGAACAGAGCCTATAAGTATTGTTACCGGATAGGAAAAATATGGAAAATAATACAGTAAATAGAACTTATCTTGAAATTCCCGCTTGGAAACGGGATACGGCTCTCTTTTGGGCTTACTTTAAAATTGCGGCTCTGGTTGTCGGCGGCGGATATGCCATCCTTGCCGCCGCTCAGCGGGAATTTGTCACACGCAGACAGTGGCTCACTGAAGATGATGTCGTTGAAATGGTTACGATCACACAAACTGTTCCGGGTATCATTGCCTGCAATACCGCCGCTTATATCGGTTGGAAAATTGACGGCTGGCGCGGGGCGGTTTCTGCGGTACTGGGCGCGATTTTTCCGTCTTTTGTCATAATTCTATTGATTGCAACCGGAATGAGCGCATTGTCTGACTTCTTTTCTGCGCCTGCCACGCGCGGCGCCTTTACTGCGGTAACTTCGGCTGTTGCGGCAATGGTTGCTGTGACGGGAATGAAAATGCGTAAAAAGACGATCAAAAATCTTGACGGCGCAATTATTGCATTGATTTGTTTTTCTGCAATCACCTTTTTCCGCCTGTCGCCGCCTGTGATGATTATTTTCGCTGTGGTTGCCGGAATCGTTCTGGAAAGTGTTTACCGCAGAAAATCCAAAACAGGGGAGAGTGATAAATGAATCCTTTTGTAATATTTCTCCTGTTTGTCAAATATTCCGCATTGTGTTTCGGCGGCGGATATGTTTTGATTCCGCTTTTGAATGCTGATCTTGTGGGCGCTCCGCCCAAACTTCTGACCCCGGAGCTTTTTGCGCGGTATATTTCCATTGCACAGGTAACCCCCGGACCTGTTTTTATCAACGTTGCAACCTTTGTCGGTTATTTGCAATCGGGATTTTTCGGCGCACTCGGCGCAACCCTGGGGGCTGTCGTCCTGTCCGCTCCGTTGGTTGTGCTTGCAATCAAACTCCTGAGAAAATACGAATCCAGTGTGTGGGTTAAGGGATTTTTCCGGGGAATGCGTCCGGCATCGTTCGGATTGATTCTTGCGGCGGCCTGGATCTTTTTTGAGATGTCCGTTTTAAGCAGCAAGGTCCCCTGGGGAGATTTTGCAAAGATTGCTGAAATCAAAATCAACTGGGCTGGTTTGGGTATTTTTGCCGGAGCATTTATACTTTTGAGTAAGACAAAAATCAGTTTAACAATGCTGCTGATCATTGCAGCGGCAATCGGTGCCGTTTTGTGCCGGTAAACAATATATATAAGGAAAGATAAAGATGGGAAAAGTTATTCTTTTTCAGGGAGACTCTATTACAGATGCCGGCCGCAGCCGGGAAGAAGTGCCTGCCAATGTCGGTTTGGGCGTGGGGTATCCCTATCTTGTTAGTGCCAATTTACTTTGCCATGATGCAGAACTCGATTGGCAGATTTTCAACCGCGGTATCAGCGGCAACAGAGTTGTTGACCTCTATGCCCGCTGGAAAATTGATGCTCTGAATATCAAGCCGGATATCCTGAGTATCTTGATCGGTGTGAATGACACCTGGCATGAAAAAGCGCGTCAGAACGGTGTTGAAGTTCCCCGTTACGAGATGATTTTCCGTATGCTTCTTGAGTGGACGAAACAGGAACTTCCTGAAACCAAACTGGTCTTGATGGAACCTTTTGTGTTTCTTTCTGAAGCTGTTGATGAAACCTGGCTGGATGAAATCGCCGCCCGCCGTGCCGTTGTGAAAAAACTTGCAGAGGAATTCGGTGCCATTTTTATCCCGCTGCAGGATATGTTCAATGAAGCATTGAAGAAAAACGATAACACGCTTTACTGGCTGCGTGACGGCGTTCATCCCACTGCTGCCGGACATCAGCTGATTGCCGATGCCTGGCTTAAAGCAACTGAGGGAATCCGTTAATTACGGTTGAACTTTTTTTACACACCTGTCTCAGATTTTGGGATGGGTGTTTTTTTTTGCCGTGTTGCCCTCTCAAGCGGCAAACTCAATCAGCACCATTTCTTTGCGGCAGTTTATGCGCCAGGGGAAGGACATGTGTCCCAGCCCACCGGAAACGATCATTTTACAATCATTTTGTGTGTGAGTGAACAGACCATAGTCCAATGCGCATCCGTAAATACTTGCCGCAAATACCGGACCGATCAATGGAAAGCGGATCTGCCCGCCATGTGTGTGTCCGCATAATGCAAGATGAGGCGCCGGAATATCCGGAGTATCCAATGCAATAACAGTGTCCGGACGATGCACAAGAAGAATATTTAACTTGTCTCTATCCCATGTTCCCGGGAAAACCGGGTTACCGTAAGCCGGATCATCTGCACAAAAAATCTGAATATCTCCGCAAGTGCGGAATTCATTGAAACCGATATCAAAACCGCCCGGAGCAAACAGTTCACGCCAGCGTGAAACCGGAATCCATGATTTGCCCCGTTCCCAATTCCCCGGAACGGCAAAAGCCCGGGGGACGATACTGCTCAACTCCCGCAATAACTCCGGGATAAGAGGGAGTGATTCTGAATCACTGCAAACATCTCCCCCGAACAACAGAAGATCCGGCTGACACGTTTGCAGGTATTTTTTGAGGCATTGTACAATATTCAACTGTTCTGCACTGCCGGTATAGTGAAAATCTGATATAAATGCAATTTTCTTTCCGGCGGCAGCCGGAATCGGAGCAGGCAGTTTGTAAACAACAAGATCGGCTGCGCCGCGGCACAACCGATCCCGTTTTGAGTACTCAATTTCATGCCGCCAGTGTTTTAATCTTTCCGGCGTGCGGTGAACTTGAAAGTCATCGTATGTGGTTTTGCGTCTCAAGCATCAAGCTCCGCAATCAGTTCGGCGGGGAGAGGTCTGACTGCTGTCAGTTTGCAGCCTCTGTCACCGATTTTGAAAGAGTCGCCGACTTTGCGGTTCAGCACCGCTTCGCCGAGACGGGTCTTGTAAGAGAGGAACTTGCGTTCCGGATTGCCGTCCCATGCACCCAGCAGGGAGTAGGTTTCTTTAGCTCCATCGGCATATTCCAGATCAATCTCTGTTCCGATGACGGCGGTGTTTCCGGCAGTAACATGCGCCATGATGACCGGCTGGATCATCGCAAGAATGCGCTCCAGTTCGGAACGGCGGCGGCTGAGCTGATTGCGGCGTTCCTTGGCAGCATCGAATTCTGAGTTTTCGCGGAAGTCACCGTGGGCGCGCGCAGTTTTGAGGGCCTCACGGTTTTCGGGAACGTGGATATTGATGATGTCATCCAGCTCCTGAGCCAGACGTTTCTGAGACTGGACACTGGTGTAATCAGGCTGAACTTCTTCGGGAGCATCAGCTTCATCAGTAACACCGACACCGGCTTTGAGAATACGCTGACCGGCACCGCTTTCAAGATATTCCTGAAGCATCTTGGAACTGCGTGAAAGTTTCACCATCAAGCTCTGACGTTCACTGGTGCTGAGGAACAATGCTCCCTGCAGAACAGATGCGAACATCATTGCATTTTCATCAGCCGCTGCAAGAATGTGTTTCTGGAATTCGGCATTATCCAACAACAGGTTGCGCAGTTCGCGGCGGGCGGGGGTCCAGGCTTTGGGGACGTCACTTCCGCCGAGGATGCGGCAAACGTTTTCAACGGTGACCAGGGTAATCAGTTCTTCGCTGTTGCGTTTTTTGCGGTTCTTCCAGGTCCAGAGCAGGAAGTCGGCAGAAAGTCCCTTGTGTTCACAGACAACATCAAACAGCAGCTCGTCGCTGACCATGGCACCCAGACCGTTCAAGGCTTTAAGAGGCAGGCAGATCATACATTTTGCAATGTATTCTTCATTAAATGCCTGAGCTGTCACTTTTGCAAGATTTTCAATACTCTTTGCGGGAATTTCGCCCCAGACAGACAGCGAAGTCAGCGGCACACGTCCGGGATCGCTGGGCCAGAAAGGAGCTTTGGTCATAAGCGGCTCAAGGACTGCATGCAAATCTTCAGCTTTGCAGCGGTCAGTAAGTTTTCCAACCAGTTCAGCAAGCATCTTTCCATCCCGGACGGCGGCATCCGGACGCAGTCTGGTGAAGAAACTTTTAAGCGTTTCGCACGCTTCGGAATCGTAAATGGAAGTGTCTCCGGCTTTGCTCTCTGAGTCAAGCAGCACATTGACTTCCTGAATACTGCGTCCCTGCCAGGATTTACGGGTTCCGCCGACAGCGGCAGTTGCGTTTTTCGCGCTCCAATAAGCTTCAAATGCCGTCGGATTCATTTTGCGGGCGCAACCGGCAACGGCCATGGCACGCATCTGAGCTTCGTTGACACTGACACGGGCGCGGCGCTGAACGATTTCACGGAAACGGGCGGCGGGAACAGGAACGCCTTCGGCACGAACCAGAAGGTCAAGTTCAAGGTCCTGAGTCAGAACAACGACATCACGGATAACCTGTTCAAGAGAAAGGCTTGCTGAGGAACCGGTTCCGCGGAAACCGCTGACTGCAACCGTTCCGTTGATGGGATCAACCGAAAGCACTGCGCCCCAGCGTCCGGCTGCGGGAAGAAAGATGACGGAACCTGAACGCAGCGCAAGCAGGCGGCGCACACGCATTCCGACTTCAGGCAGGGCGGTTTTTTCATCGCGCACGCCGAGAGAACGCATAATGGGATTGTGTCCGAGGTTGTTGGGCAGGATTGCTTTGATCGCATTGACCAGCAGCTTGCGGAACACAGGCGTATCAGCGGCACCGCATTCGGCGGCGGAAATACAAACTTCTGCCTGTGCGGTATCCAGAGATTCGTTGCTCCATGCCTCCCAGAGGACCTCGAGCTGAGCTGAGACATCCGCCGGCAGCGGAGAACCGCAATCAAGCATAAATTTCTTCAAATTATCAAACAGTGCCAGACCCGGCTTGTCAATAATATTTGTCAAAAGAACATCCAATGCAGATTTATCCATTTTTACACCTGAATTATGCTAAATTATTTTAATTGATTTATCAGAATAATATAACCTCAAAACACATTTTTTTCAAGCGAAAAATTACTTCAGAAGAAGAGTTCCCGGCAGAAAAATCAACAGTATTCCGGAGGATTTTCAAAAAGCAATCTTTCCTGAATTACTGAACACTCACCAATTCACCTTTTTTGTTTGTCACAAAAGGTTTCCGGACTTCTTTTTCACAATACACTTTCCGCTGCGCACTGAAAAGACGTGTTTTGCGTCCGGTAAAAGCTGCGGAAAACAAATCTTTTTCACGGGGGAAATCTTTGTAAGCAACCTGAAGCATTGAAAGAATTGCATAATCCAGATGATCCGTCATATACGGTTTCTTGACATTTGCCGCCGCTTCTTTCATGAATTCCGGAAATGCCTGTTTATAATGGGCGTTGCCGTAGAACAGAAGAGGCACTTCGTAACAGGAACGGATAACGCTTCTGGTGCTCCGCCCGCCCCGGACTTCCGGCGTTTCTCCGTGATCGGAAAGATACATGACAAATCCGGGATTGGAAAGTTTCCTGACCTCTGAAATGATTTTACCCAACAGGTGATCCGTATAGAAAATGGAGTTGTCATATTCATTGATCTGCCGTGCTGTTTTTGCAGGAAAATCTCTGTTGCTCTGATCCTGAACGCCATCAAAAATCCGGAACTTATCCGGATAACGCTCCTTGAACGAAGCATGACTGCCCATTAACTGCACAACGATCAAAGTCGGACGTTCCGCTTGGGAAAGATATTCGCACATTCTCTCCACTGCTACGGAATCTTTAGCTCTGCGTACCTGTTCCTGCGTAAACTCGCGGACTGCGGCCGGAGAGTAAAGAATATTTACCGGTCCGTCGTGTTTTCCCCAACGGTACTGGTTTGAGATGCATATAACATCAACACCGGCTTTTTTCAAAACCGAAAAAACAGTGAAATCAAGCGGTTGAATACTCGGGAAATCTGCCGTTGAAAACATCATTTTGCAAGTTTCTGTCGTCACAGCCCATGGCGATATGACATCTTCAAACACCAGCAGGTCGTTTTTTATCCGGCTCATTTCAGGTGTTGTATTGCGTAAATAGCCGTAAAGTCCCCAATGGTTCCTGGTTGCAGACTCTCCGAGAACCAGCACGCCGATAATTTTTTTGTTGCTCAGTCTTCTGATATCCGGCGGGAGTTTCGGTTGAACCGCCATCGTTACGAGTTCATCAAGATTCTTTTTAAAAACCAGATAACCGACAGGCAGTTTTGTTTCAAGGTTGCGTTCGCAGATTTCAATATATTCTTTTTTTATGGTAAAACGCAGGCAGTTGATGACAAAAGGCAGCATTAAAACGGCTCCGGTTACAGCAACAAATTTATTGCGCCGGCAGGGATTTTTCCAAAGAAAATACAGCAGAGTTCCGAGAATTCCGCAAGATAATGCGGCAGACAGAAAAACTTTCCAATTTGCAAAGACGGCGAAAAACTCTTTGCTTTCCTCAGAGCTGGAGGCTGAAAGAACTGCAAAAATATCACTGTCAAGAGGCAGTTTGAAAACAATCGCTGTAAAAACGGCAAGCCAGGTCAAAAAGGTTGCCGCTGACAGTGTGATTGTAAATAGAATTTTTGCTGTTTTTCCGGCAATAATCCATCCGAGCCCATAGACAAACAAGACAAGAGGCAACGATTGCTGCAGCGGATTGAAAAAGGATTTGTTGATCTTGAATACTTTATAAGTAAACATCTCCGCAATCAGAAGAATAACAGCAAAAAGAAGAGGTACAAGCTGAAAACAATTTTCTTTCCAGGCTTTACCGGTATCGGACAGAATATTCTGGATTTTTCCGTTCTGAAACATAACGACCTTACAGATATTAAAGTTGACGTAAAAACATACAAGTTAAATATAGCACTTTATATGTTGTCTTTCAAGTTTTTTCACGCTCAGCCGGAAAGCTGATTTATGAAAAAGAAATATCTGTTTGCGGCACCCCGGAGTAACGTCTGCTCAGTTCTCCAATTCCCGGCAGCTGATATTTTTTAAAGATATCTTCTTCCCCGGAGCTATTTTTCCGATCCAGATGGTTAAAATGTCGGTGTTTGCGCCGGAGGGTACGGTCATTTCCATGGAATGTGTCTGCCATTGACTGCTGCTTTCAAAACTTTTCTGCAGTTTTGCGGTTGAAATTTTGATTCCGGCAGTAATCGTCCATTTTTCATCGGCTCGGGAGTCGAATTCCAACCGGTAACTTTTTCCCGGAATGAGTTTCAGTTTTTGAGACATGATGGCATTGATTGTTTTCTGCCGGGATGACAAGGTGATCATACAACTTTTTGATTCAACATCCAACAGTTGTTTACCGGGAGTAAATTTCCAGTTTTTTTCCGGTTGAACGAGGTTGGGACCGACCGTTTTTAATTTTGAAAGTTGAACGGCGGATTCTTCGGCAAGTTCTCTGAAAGAAACTGAGTCAATGTGCGCCGTTTTATTGGCGGACATTTTGCCGCCGGATATCATAAGCGTACAACTTTTATGTCCGGCAGGTAGAACCATTAGAGCGGCAATAATCCATGATTGGTTATACTCCACAGCTATATTGAGCAGAAAACAAGCTGATTAGATATTTTTGCAGTTTTTACTTGCAGACGGTTTTACCACATGGAAAGCATACACTTGTTACTATGCAGTAAGAATTTTTGGCAGTTCCCATTACGAAAAATCTGCAATTTCAAGTTGAAATTTTGCCTTTGCAGTGCTATATTGTGGAGTGTTTATTTAAACCAACAGGAAAGGCGAAAAACAGAAAACCCAAAAAACTTTTTGACTTGATAAAAACTATATAGCATAAACAGGGCAACTCCTACAAACAACCACCTTGTAATAACTGCCCTATAACTAATGGATGCAACTTTTGTGCCGTGTATGTTTACACATATACGGTGCATTTCTGCTTGTATTCCATTAGTGCGCTGTGGTTGGCGTTGTAGGAGTGTGCAAACAGGGATGCACCTCTTTTTTTTGTGGTGTTTCCCATAACTCCAAAGGGAAATACCACAGCATGAAACCACTATTTTTACTCTCTTTACTTTTTCTCTCTCTTTCTCTCTTTTCCGCTGAAATCATTGGTAAGGTGGTTGGCGTTACTGACGGTGATACCATTACCGTTTTAGATAATCTTGATAAAGGCAAATTCCGCATACGCCTTAATAAAATTGATGCACCTGAAAAGAAACAAGCCTTTGGCAACAAAGCCAAACAGTATTTATC
>SUVX01000030.1 GCA_015061725.1 Lentisphaerota bacterium | reverse complement strand
AAAATACCCCGCTTTTTTTGAAAGAAAAGGGGAGCGCGAGGGGAAAAGAAAACTTTTTTTCCCGTGAAAAAAAGTTGTCTTTTCCCCTCGCATCCAGCCCCTTTACTCTCATAGAACTGCTGGTTGTTATCGCTATCATCGCCATTCTTGCGGCAATGCTCATGCCCGCATTGCAGCAGGCAAGGGAGAGGGGCAGGGCGATTTCCTGTTTGAATAATGAACGCGAAACAGGAAAAATCTTTCTTTTTTATGCGGATGGAAACGATGGTTATATGCCAATTTCCTACGGTCTTAAAAAGAATAATGAAGTTCTGGTGCGCAGCTGGCTGCAGTGTATCAATCCGTTGATGGGCAGAACAAGGACTGTGCAGCTTGATCGGGCAGGTAAACTTTTGCGTTGTCCGACGCTTGAAGGAGAATTGAAACCCAATGAGTTCGGGGAATACTTGCCGACCTACACCTACAACCGCCGTCTCGGGGATCTTGATTATGTCCAGAAAGGCAACAAAAATTATCACGCCCGCAGGATCAACCGGGCAAAATATCCCTCAAAGTTTGTAACACTGATGGAGGGAATCAAAGACGGAGAACGCATAACGATCGTTACAGCCGCAACAGATATTGACAATCTTGCACACCCTCACGGTGGACGGAATAATCATCTGTATGCAGACGGACACGCTGAAGCTTTCAATATGTATGCCACCTACAATGATTGGAAGGCGTGGTGTCAGCCGTACAGTTATATGCCCTACCGCACATGGAATGAAGCCGGAGCAGAGTGGTGAGACGCAGGGGGATCTTTCAGATGTTAAAAAAGTTTTTGCTGTTTTGTGTTTTTGCCGCCGGTTATCTGTTCGCGGCAGAATATACTGTGATTGTTGCTCCTGATGCGGCACCGGCTGAGAAAACGGCGGGAAAGGAATTGCAGAGATTTCTTTCCCGTCTTTCCGGAAAAAAAGTTGTTTTGTCAGAGTCCGGCAAAGAGGTTCCGGGGACATATAAGCTCTATGTCGGTCAGACGCCGGAAATCAAAAAGGCTTTGAAAATCAAAGATTTCAACTCTTTCAAACCGGATGAACTCAGAATTTTCCGGAAGGGAAACAACTTTTATTTCACCGGCGACCGTCCGAGAGGATCGTTGTATGCGGTTCACACGTTCCTTGAAGATTATTGCGGTATGCGTTTTTATGCACCGGACGAGATTTGTTTTCCTGAAAAATTTGTTCTCCCGGAAAAGGTTGATTTTTGCTTTGCCCCCTGTTTCATTTTTCGTGAAACGCCTTTTGCTTCTCTGCGTTTGAATGATGCCTTTGCTGCGCGCCGCAAAGTAAACGGGCATTGGCAAAAAACTTCTGAGGCATGGGGCGGACATGAGAAAATCTGGAGTTTTTGTCACACTTTTTCTGTATTGATGCCTCCTGCAAAGTATGGCAAGACGCATCCGGAATATTATTCCGAGATCGACGGTATCCGGCGGCCGGTCGGCAATCAGCTGTGTCTTTCAAACAAAAATATGCGTAAAGAATTGATCCGGAACATCCGCAACGTTCTTAAAAAAGACAAAAGTATCAAAATCATCTCTGTCAGTCAGGATGATAATAAAGGATACTGCCAATGTCTTGAATGTAAAAAACTTGCCGCACGCTACGGCAACACACAATCCGGAGTTTTGCTTGATTGCCTGAATGAAATTGCCGGAACGCTGGAAAAAGAATTTCCCGGAGTTCTGTTTGAAACGCTTGCCTATGAGTATTCTGTTGAGCCGCCCGAAAATATCAAACCGCGGCAGAATGTTCTGATCCGGCTGTGTGCGGATAATTGCGATTACGGCAGGCCTCTGGATTCGGATGCAAACAGCCGATTCCGGGATTCCCTCAAAGCATGGCGCAAACTCACTCCCAACCTGATGGTCTGGAATTACGTTTCACTTTTCTATCATTACATGATCCCAAATCCCAACTGGGGGTTGCACGGAAAAAATTTGCGTATGTTCAAAAATCATCAGGTGATTGCCGTATTCAATCAATCCGGCGGCGGCGATACCGGAGACTTTGCTCCCCTGAGGGCCTATGTGAACAGCAAACTCTTGTGGGATCCTGAACTGGATGAACATCAGCTGATCCGTGAATTTACGGAACACTATTACGGAAAAAATGCTTATCCGTTCATCATGGCGTATCTTGCATTGATGAAAATTGATTACTCCGGGCAAAAGAAAGATTTTAAACTTTCCTGGAATACACTTGCTTCAGAGTGGCTCTCTTTTGATGATATGGAAAAAGCCCGCAGTCTGATGCAGAAAGCTCTTGACGTCTCCCGGGGCAAATACCGCAAACGGGTGGAAATTGCAAAGATTGCCATTGATTTTGCTTTTCTGCTTCACCCCCGGACATACGAAAAATACAAATCTGATCTTACCGTTCCCCAACAGGTGCTGGAAAACTTCTGCACACTGACCCGGGATAACTCAAAATACGGAGAAGGTCTTGATTTTTCCAGTTTGAAAAAAAGTCTCCGTCAGTTGTACGGTATCAGGGAAAATATTTCTGTCAAAAATCTGCCTGCGGAATTTAAAAATGTTCCTGTGGAAAACATTGTGGTCATTCCGGCTGCAGATCTGACTGCCTATGAAAATAAAGTGCGGACTTTCCGTATGGATGGATTCATCCGTATGCGCGCCGATCACAAGGGATGGTTGATTCAGTTTCCCGGACTGGATATGCGTACAAAGCAGGAAGGACGATGGAAGATTTTTGTGCAAATGCGAACCGGCGGAGCCTCTGATACGCCCGGACGGGCATTTCAGGCAGGTCTTTATTATCCGGAACAGAAGAAAACAGTTGCCCGTCTTTATCCTTTTAAATCCGCCGCCGGAAAAGATTTTAAAATTGTTCCAGCCGGGGAGTTTGTTTCCGGAAAGAGCAAACCTTATTTCTTCTGTGCGCCGACGGGCAACAATCTGGCATTCCCCATTGATGTCAAAGCGCTTTATCTTATCCGGCAGTAAAAAAACTTATTGATAAAAAACTGCAGTTATTACAAGGAGATTCATATTATGAAAAATGATTGGGAAAATCCGCAACTTACCCATATCAGACGTATGGATGCCCGCAGTATTCTGATTCCGTTTGAGGGACGGGATGAGGCTCTTATTTATGATAAACTTTCTTCCAACTGTTTTCAGACGCTCAACGGTATGTGGAAATTCCGGTTTTTTCCGGATCCTGAAAGTGTTCCGGCAGGTTTTGCCGATGGTGAGATTGACGGCAGCTGGGCGGAGATACCTGTTCCTTCCAACTGGCAGATGCAGGGGTATGGTTATCCGCATTACACCAATGTATTGTATCCTTTTCCGCTCAATCCCCCGTTTGTACCCAAAGAAAATGATACCGGCTGCTATATGCGGGAATTTGAATTGCCGGAAAGCTGGTTTGACCGCAACCGTATCGTTCTGACCTTTCAGGGGGTTGATTCCTTTTTTTATGTCTGGATCAACGGACAGAAAGCCGGTATGAGTAAAGGCAGCCGTCTGGTGTCGGAGTTTGATATCTCTGCGTTCTGCCATCCCGGAAAAAATCTGATTTGTGTGGAAGTTCTGCGTTGGAGCGACGGTTCTTACCTTGAGGATCAGGATATGTGGTGGCTCAGCGGCATTTTCCGGGAAGTGTCTTTGCAGCTGCTGCCGGAAACCGGTCTTTATGATCTTTTCGTTCATGCCGATCTGGATGACTCTTACAGCTGCGGCAAACTTCTTCTTGACTGCACTCTGCAGAATCTTGATCCGCAAAACAGTGCTGCGATTCCTGTTGAAGCAGAAATACTGGACGACAGCGGTAATTCGGTTCTGACGCTGCAGGAAATTTCAGCCTTGACTGCGAATGATTGCGGCGTTCTGCATTTATCCGGAGATATTCCCTCTGTCCGTAAATGGACTGCTGAAACGCCGGAACTTTACACTCTGATTCTTCATGCCGGAAAGTTTTATTACCGGCAGAGGATCGGTTTCCGCAGGGTGGAACGCAAAGGCGATCAATTTCTGGTCAACGGAGTCCGCATCATGTTCCGCGGAGTCAACCGTCATGAGTTTCATACTGATTTGGGCAGAGCTGTTACATTTGATGCGATGCTGCAGGATATATTGTTGATGAAACAACACAATATCAATGCGGTCCGTACCAGTCATTACTCCAACCATCCGCTTTTTCTTGAACTTTGCGATGAGTATGGTCTTTATGTGATGAGCGAAGCGGATTTTGAAACGCATGGTTTCGGTTACGAGGAAGACAAAAATCCCAGTATGTGGCCGGAATGGGAAATTGCCATTGCGGAACGGGCGGAGCGTATGATACGCACGCTGAAAAACCACGCTTCCATTGTCTGCTGGTCGATGGGTAATGAAGCCGGTTTCGGATGCAATATTATCAAAGAGGCTGAGGTTTGCCGCAAAATTGACCCTGACCGTCCGTTGCATTATGAACGCTGCAATAATCCTGAAGATTTTTCGTATTTTGACTTTTTCAGCAGAATGTATCCTGCTCCGGAAAACTGGGCGGCTCTTGCTGCAGAATTCAAAGGAAAGCTGCCGGCAATCATGTGTGAATACGGTCATGCCATGGGGAACGGACCGGGCAGTTTGGCTGATTATTGGGAAGTTTTCCGCAACAATGCCAATACCCAGGGCGGATTTATCTGGGAGTGGTGCGACCACGGTATCCGCACAAAAAATGCGGAAGGCGTGGAATATTTCGCTTACGGCGGCGATTTCGGAGATAAACCGCATGACGGTAATTTTATTGCAGACGGACTGGTTTTTCCCGATAAAACTCCCTCTCCGGGCTTGATTGAATTGAAACAGGTCATGTGTCCTGTCCGCTGTCTGGCAAAAGATCTTGCAAAGGGTGAAATCACGCTTTGCAACGATTATGACTTTCTGTCACTGGAGCATCTGCTGATTTTCTGGAGTGTGACGGAAAACGACAAAATCATTCAGTCCGGCAGTCTTATGCCCGGAAACATTCCGCCGCATGGCAAAAATGTGATTTCTGTACCGTGGCAGCTGCCCGCCAAGCCTAAACCCAGAGCTGAATATTTTGCCGAACTGCATTTTATTCCGGGAACATCTGTCAACTGGGCTTCTGCCGGACATGAAATCGGATTTGCCCAATTTGCGCTGCCTGTTTGTTCTCCTGCGGTTATCCGCAAAAAGGGCGGAAAATCTCTTGTCAGTGAAAAAGAAAACAAAATTATTCTTTCATCCCGCGATACCGAGTGCGTTTATGACCGGACAAAGGGGGTATTGACCGGATGGAAACAAAATGGTGTTGAATTATTGGTTCCCGGCATGGGACCTCTGTTGAATTTCTGGCGTCCGCCGACTGATAATGATAATGAAAAGTGGATGGCAAGAGAGTGGCGTGAAAGCGGTTGGGACAGTTTTGCTTCATCTGCCGTTGAAACGCAAGTTTCAGAGACTGAAGATGGGATCCTTGTATGTACTTCAAATCGGATGCAGCCGGTTAAACTGCGCTGTTCTTATGGATTTGATTGTCAATATCAGTGGCTTTTCTGCGGTGATGGTTCATTGAAGGCTCAAATTTCCGGAAAATTCACCAATCCGTATAACGATCCTGTGCATGAATTGCCCAGAATCGGTGTTGAATTCAGGATACCTGAAGAATTCTGCAACGTTTCGTGGTTCGGTTTGGGACCGGGAGAAGCATATTCCGATTCCCGTGAGGCCCAGAAAGTCGGATTTTTCAGGAATACGGTGGAGGGACTTTTCACCAACTATGTCCGTCCGCAGGAAAACGGCAACCGGCACGATGTCCGCCGTCTGGCTGTATACAACAGCAAAATGGCAGGTTTTATGGTGATAGGACAACCCCGGTTTGATTTCGGATTGTCATATTATACCATGGAACAGATTACCGCTGCGAAACATCCGTGGGCATTGCAGAAATCCGGTCATGTGATTTGCCATATCGACAGCAAACAGTGCGGGTTGGGTTCCGGTTCCTGCGGACCTCAGCCGTTGCAGCAGTATAAGATCCCCTGTGAAGATTTTTCTTTCAGTTTTATTCTCAAGGGATTTGCGCCCGGAACACTTACCGGAGAAAACTTTTTTGCCCTGTAAAAAAAGAAAGGTTTTATTCTATTTTGTACTCTTTGTTCAGAAAAAAAGATACGGAGGAGTTGTTTTTTTATAATTTATCTTGACAAAAGATATATTTATGTGTATAATTAGAGAGCGTTGTGATAACTTGAATGATATTTTGATATTTTCAATACAGGAGATGTTTCATACAATGATGTCAAAATTAAAAAAAGGACGGAAAATGTTTTGCAGAGAGAATAAATCAGATTGCCGGGATCGCAGAGAACTTTTTTCTGTAAGTTCTTTTACTTTGATTGAATTACTTGTTGTTATCGCCATCATCGCCATTCTTGCGGCGATGCTCATGCCCGCATTGCAGCAGGCAAGGGAGAGGGGCAAAGCGAGCAATTGTATGTCCAACTTGAAGCAAATGGGCTACATGTTTGCGCTGTATCGTGAAAATCACAAAGGTTACGTGATCCAGGGAGGAGGATTGGTTTCTCCCATCAATCCCACTGGTTCCAAATTGCGCTGGGCGGATTATCTGACTGCAAGCAATGGTCAGAAAAAACTGGAGGGATATTCTTACAGTGCTTTTTTCAAGTGTCCCAGTGATCAACGGACCAAAACGGATAAAGGTTTGGGTATTTATTACAGCAGTTACGGTCTCAATGGATTTTTTATTGCAGAAAAACATAACAAATTTGATACTGATACCTGCAGTAAAGTCGGTACTGTCGGCGTAAAAGAGTCGCACGTCCGCCGTCCGTCTGCCACGATTTCGGCTTTGGATAGAAATACCGGCGGTACAGATGTCAGCGGTGTGCAGGGAACCGGACACATTGAATACCGTCACAGCAATGTTTTGAACGCAGTCATGTTTGACGGACACGCGAGAACTTATTCTCAACCGGAACTTTTCGGAATTGAAAAATCCTTCGGTCAACTGCGTTACGGATTTTTCTTCGGCTGTACCTATTGCGGAAAGAAATAAAGAGTGTTGGATATGAAAAAGTTTTTGTTTGTATTTGCGGCAGCAGCTGCTGTGTCCGTATGGGCAGAAATCAAAAAAAATCCCGATGCCAATACATTGTGGTCAATGGAAACAGCTTCAAAAAAAGGCTGGTATCAGAATACGCTTTCGCGGGGGATCCGCCCCAATCCCAACGGCGGATTTTTTATCGGCGACGACAATCCCGTCAACAACGGACACGTTGCCCGGCACAAAGTTCCCGTCAGCAAAGAATATCCCTGGCTGGTCTGGGATATGAAAGAGGTCTATACCTTCAATGCCGGACGTTACCAGCGCTGGAGTTTAAGTTTACAGGGCATGAACGGCGGTATCGGCAGTGTGACCAATGTTGAAAAAGGTCTTGCCGCCGTCAACTGTTTTGAAAACGCAAAACCGCTGAAACCGGGTGTGAAAGAGGGAATCCTGCGCGCTTATTTCTTTGATGTTGAAATCGGTTTTACCGCAATCAAAATGGTGAAAAAGCCGGATAATTACATTGTGACAAGTTCTCCTGCATTTGCAAAGAAAAAGAGTTTTTCTCCCGGAGATGAGGTGAAGTTTACCGTTTATCTCAAAGAGCCCGCTGAAGATGTGACATTAAAAGTCATTGACATCAATTATCTTTATGATGTTGCCGTCAACGGAAAAAATGTTCTGGAACTCAAACCGGAAGATAAGGAACAGAAGATTTGGAGCATTACTTTAAAAATAGATTCTCTCAAGTGCGGCAGCCGCAAAATCGGCAGTCTGCTTACCCGGGCAACTGTTCTCGGCGGCGGATTCAAAGTGCCGCTGTGGGGCGCAATCAACTATCCTTATAAGGAGAAAAAATAGTGAAACGCATTTTGCTCGCTTTTTCTTTGCTGTGCGGCTCTCTGTATGCCGGGGCAACGATTGAAAACTGGACAGGAAGAAGACCCGTTATTGACGGAAAACTTACTGAAAACGGTTGGAAAAAAGGAACGAAAATCACTGATTTTAAACCTTTTATTGCAGAAAACCGCAAGTCTCCGGGACCGCCGACGGTTTTTATTGTGCGTAAAGATGCAAAAAATCTTTATATCGGCGTGGATTGCACTGAACCCGATATGAAAAATCTGCGTATGAATGCGCCGATCTGGACGGGGGACGGCATTGAATTTTTCTGCTGTCCCACAGGAAAACCCGATGAATATTACCAGTTCCGTGTGAATGCGACCGGATTGTTTGCTTCAATGTTCTACGCCGAAAGCGGCAATATCCGCCCCGACCCCTATATGCCGGTGTGGGAACAGGCTGTCCACCGCAGAAAAGACGGCTGGAGTGTTGAAATCCGTATCCCCTGGCACGCCTTTTATATGACCAGTCCCCGGGCGTGGAGTTCAACCTGGCTGGTCAATTTCTGCCGCGAACGCCGCAAACCGCTGCAGCGTACTTCGTGGAGTCAGATGATGGATGGTTTCAACGAAACAGGCAAGTACCGCAAAATGTCCGGTTTCCCGATGAAGACGGCGGAAAATGATATTTACATCAAGCCTGCTCAGGTGAATGTCACCGGCGTTATCAAAAATAAATACCGCAGTACCCTTAATGTTGAAATTGTTTCCGGTGTTGCCGGAGAATTCTCCCTTGCCGGAAACTGTTTCAAAAGACAGCCCGTCACGCTTAAAAACGGCGTCAATCAGGTAAAAGTCCGGGACGTTTATTTCAGCAATCTCGGAAAAAATAAAATTTCCCTCAACCTCTTGAAAAACGGACATCAGGTTGCCGGACGTTCCTGTGAAGCTCAGGTCGTATATGAACCGCTGCGCGTAAAACTTTCAGTTCCGGCTTACAGGGATACCTTCTATCCCGGTGAAAAATCCGATGTTATCAAAGGAACAGTTATCCCCGGTATTGCCGATCCGGTCAAAGTTGAAATTTCCATCGACAATAAACCCGCCCGGACGATTGCAGTCAAAGGCGGCAATACCGGATTTTCTCTGCCGGTACCTCAGCTTGCCGACGGTGAACACTCTTTGAACTTCAAGTTAATTGCCAAAGACGGAAAAACGGTTGTAAAAAAATTGCGTCTGCGCAAATATTCCAAAGCACCTGCCAACCGCAAAGCCGCATGGATTGTCAACGGTCAGCTGGTTGTCAACGGCAAACCCTGGATTCCCCGCTTCATCTATGCCCATTACTGGCATGCCGGAAAAGCCATGGCAGAAAAGACTGACAACGATGATCTGGCTGTGACCGGAGTCCTTCAGAAATTCCAGAAACTCATTGATCCCAAGCGTATGCCCCGTTTCAACAAAGGCGAGAATTTTACGCGCGATGTCAAACCGGGCAAAACGATTACGGCGGCCCTGCGGAAACGGATTATGCAGCTGCGGGAACAGGATTTTCTCTATTATTTCCTCTCTGATGAGCCGGAGTGTACCAATACTTCTCCTGTTTATCTGAAACACATTTACGAAATGGTCAAAGAACTTGACCCCTGGCATCCGGTATTGATTCCTACAAGAGCGCCGGGAATGTTTGTTGACTGCGCTGATGTATTGGTTCCGCATCCTTATATCGGACCGAGTTTTGACGGACGCGGCGGCAGATATCTGGGCGTTCCCATGCACCGGGTGCGTGACTTTATCAGGACTGTTCCCGATATGGGATACAAAAACAAAGTTGTCGGTCTTACCGGACAGTTTTTCAGTTACAAGGGACTCAGCGCCTACGCCGATTATCCCACTTTTGACGAACTTGAAGCACAGGTCTGGACCAGCGTCGCCAACGGCGGCAGATGGTTCTATAACTACGCTTATCACGATCTGGGCGACCGTCCGGTGATTTATGAGGGAACGCGTTATCTCTTTACTTCCATGCGGGCATTGGAGTCCTTCTTCTGTGCGGCGGTAAAGCAGCCGCTTGCCGCTTCAGGTAAAGGTGATAAATTCGATGCCGTTTTCTGGAAAAGCGGAAAAGATTCGGCTCTTCTTGTCGTCAATCTTCTGCCTGAAAAACAAACCGTGCGTGTTTCCGGTGCGGAATTGGCGAAAATCGGCACATGGCATGTTTTCCGCCGGGATAAAACTCTTGCAGGAAGAAAAGATAAATTCACCTTTGATCTTGCGCCTTATGAGTGCCTCTTCCTTACCTCCAAAAAATTTGATACCGGACTGCCCTCGCGTGCCGCGACTGTTAAGAGAATTGAGAAGTTGGAAAAAATCCGTCTTTCCCGTCCCAATATTCTGCTTGAAAAAGGCAAAGATGTGGAGTTTGATACCTCCGTTCCCATGCGGTCTCAGCTGGGTATCCGCAATAAACTTTTTGACGGCACCCGCGATGTCTGGGCTTGGGCACACCATGATATCAAAAAGCAGCCCTATATCGTCATGTCTTTTCCGGAATTTGTTCCCAAATTCACCAAACTGCGCCTATATGGAACGCCTTTGAGCAGGGATATTTCTGTGGAACTGCGCAAAGCGGGGACCTGGCGCAAGTATACACCCCAAAAAGTACGTCAGGAAAAATACATGATGGAATATGATTTCGGCGAACAGCTCAAGACGGTCCGTATCCGTCTGACTTTTCCGAAACTGAAGAAAAAACAACATTTGGAGATTTATGAGATTGAATTGGAGTAGTCTTTTTGTCCTCTGTCTGTTTTGCACATTTTCTGCTTTTGCAGGAGATGTGCTTGAAGGCAGACAGTTGTCTTATAATTCTTTCGGTGCCCGTAAAAGCATTTATGTTCCCAAGGTTCCCGGAAAGGCTGTTATTGAAGATTTTGATATTTTTTATAACGGAAAACGTTCCGTTCCCGGAAAAAAGGCGGCGCCGACCCGGGTGGAAATCAGTCGTGATGCCCAATGGCTTTATCTTCATGTGATTGCCGATGAACCGCTGAAAGTGCGGGATAACAATAAAATCAACAACAGCTATCTCTGGCGGGGCGATTTGTTTGAAATCTTTTTCGGCAACGTTGAGCCGGAGCCCTGGTGTATGCAGTTTGTTGTCGGAGCAGGCGGCGGACGTTTTTCTGATGCCATTCCTCTGAATGCCTGGAAAGCCATTTCAAAAGTGCATGCCAAAGGTTATGAATTGTTTGTTTCCATTCCGCTGAAAATACTGAAAAAAAATCAGTCCGGCATCGGCTTCAACATCGGGCGTCAGCGTTACCGGGAGTTGAGTTCCTGGACGAAACTTGCCTACGGTTTCCATGAACCGGAAAACTACGGCGAACTGCTGCTGGATGATTATGAAAATGTTTTTGAAACCCGTTACGCTGTTTCCGGCAAGGGCATCAATACCCGTGAGAAATTTGAACAGGCGGTGTATAAGCGTTCAGTTCCGGCAACGGCTCTGCGTTACGGTCCCCGTCTGCTGTATCCGTCTCAAAATTCTGTGACTGTTTCATGGGAAAGCTGCGGACGGACTTTCGGTTATGTTGAATACCGCAAAGCCGGAACTGAAAAATTCCGCCGTATCGTCAGCAATGTCGCCAACGGCGTTCCTGCGCCGACGGCTTTCCATCGGGCTGTGCTGAATGATCTTGAAGCGGATACGGAATATGAATACCGTGTCGGCAACCGTCATCCCGTGGTAAAAGTTACCGAAACTCAAGTTTCAAAAACTTTCAAATTCAGAACCATTCCCGATCAGGCAAAAGATTTTTCGTGTGTTCTTTTTACCGATGCACACGGCTGTTTTGAAAAAATGGAGTCTCTTCTGCGCCATCCTGAAATCAAAAATGCCGCAATGGTGTTCAATCTGGGGGATATGCACTCAATGTTCACTGGAGTTGATGCCATTCAACGCGGTTTTCTTGACGTTCAAACCAAACATCTTGCGGGAGTCCGTCCGTTGATTTTTGTGCGCGGCAACCACGAAACGCGGGGTATCTCAAACGGATTGTTTGACAGTTTTCTCGGCCATCCTTCGGGAAAGTCTCATTTTCTCATGCGTTACGGCGATGTGGCATTTATGATCGTTGACACCGGCGATCCGCAGTATGATATTTTCGGTACCGGAAAGGTTTTTGACCAACGGCAGAAAGAGTGGATCAGAGAAACTTTGGCTTCTGCTGAGTTTGCCGATGCTTCTTTCAAGGTGCTTTTGTGTCATATCCCCCCGACTGACAACCGGAAGATCAAGGCGATGTTTGACGGTTGTTTTCAAAAAGCACAACCGGATTTGATGCTTTCCGGACATATTCACCGCCCGCAATTTTTCAAAGCCGGAGAAGTTACCCCGTTCCCGCTTTGTATCGGCTACGGCGCACTTGTTTTGAAATCAACTCAAAATGAAATTCAACTTATTTCCATTGACTGGCAGGGCAAAACTGCCGGAACATGGCGTTTTACCAAAAAGAAGGGAAAATAATTATGATCGACAAAAACATTATCCTTGATGCCGCCTTGCATACCGCGGAATGGTTTGTTGCCAATCAGGTTCACAACCGTCTTGATGCCAACAGCGGACGTTTTCCCTGGTCCACCAGTCTTGAAAAGGGAGTTCACTCCATGACGACCGGTTGGGATTCCGGCTGTTCTCTCATGGGACTGCTTGCCGCCTGGAAACGCACCGGTTATGAGCGTTATCTTCAGGCGGCGGAACGTGCCGGACACTATATTATGAGTCTTCAGATCATGGATCCGCGCATGAAACTTTATTACGGTGCTTTCCGTGAAGTGACGCCGCAGTCCACTGAGTTCTGTCCCCGCGACTCCGCCAGTGCCGCCTGGGCGCTGACCTGGCTTTATAATGCAACCAAGAATCCGGAATACCTTGACCGTGCCGTCATTTACGGCAACTGGCTCATGGAGTACGGTATGTTTGAGGGATGGCCCCGCTGGGCGGTGCTGACCGACGGACAGGATCATTTCTACGGACGGGGTTCCTTCCAGTCCGGCTGCGGACTCTTTTTCTACGATCTGTTCAAGGCGACACACGATCTGCGCTACATTGAACGCGGTATGAAACCCATCGCTGAAATCTACTGCCGTGACTTCATCAGAGAGGACGGTTCCGTGATCGTCCGCCGTGAGATTTTCACCAATGCCCTGTCCAAATCCAAGCACATGGCGGATATCATTGAACTGGGTATGCACAACTTCAACGATGACTTCGGCGCGGCAATGCTTATGCAGGCGGCGGAGCTTTTCGGTAAAGAGGAATACAACGAATATGCTCTGCGTTTTGCCCGTTATCTTATGCGTGTGCAGGATCCCGACGGCGGTTTCGGCAAAGGACGTTTTCCCTCCGCCGTACCGCAGGCACTGATGTACTTCCACGATCTGGGTATCAAATACAATGATGATGAACTTTTATCGGCAAGAGACCGCACGCTTGAAGCACTGCTTGCCATGCAGTTCAAAAATACCGGCAGTCCGCTGCTTGACGGCGCATTCCCCGCTGAAGAGAAGCCGGGAGAGATGATTTCCGGAACCCGTGCAACGATGTATGCGCTCTCTGCGCTGCTCCATGTTGAAAGTGATCAGTCCGGTGTCTGGCTCGGACGGCACAATGAACCATTCCGCGATCCGCTTTCTGATCCCGAAGCACCGCAGCCTGTCTTTACCTGGTGATAAATATGAAAAATATGCCTTTCCCGGTTTACAGCAGTTTTGTATTCGGCGATACCCTGCTGATCTACTTTGAAAAAGATCAGCAGTTGGGACTTGCCATGATTCCTGCTGCGATGGCGGATTTGATTCCGGAACACCGCAAAGATTTGAAAGATACTGTCGGCTGCCGTGATCTTGCCCGTCAGAGCGGATATCCCTTTCCCGCATACGATTTTGAAAGTCTGGTTCAGCTGAAACTTGCGGGTGATCCCTGGGCGTTGCAGAATGCCGCAGGACTTTCAATGCGCAACTCCGGCAGCTGTCCGCGCTTTAAACTCAAAGAGCAGAAAGCCGATGCCGTCAGTGTTGAAACTGTTTTTTCTGACGGCAGCGGACTTGAGGTCGTTCACAGTGTGAGTTTTGTTGAAGAAGCGGGACTGTTTGAAATCAATACGGAATTTATCAACAATTCCGGAAAACCTGTGAAACTGGAGTATCTGGCATCATTTTCAATTGGTTTGTTGTCACTTTTTCAAAGTGATGACAGTGTTGGAAAAGTCCACCGTTTTCTCTCAAGCTGGAGCGCAGAGTGCCGTCCTGAAATCCGCACCATTGAAGAAATGGGGCTGGAAGCCTCATGGCAAGGTGCGGGGGTGCGTTCTCTGCGTTTCGGACAGTTTGCCGGGATTCCCGTCAGAAATTTTTATCCCTTTCTGGGATTTGAAGATGACAGAAATCAGGTTTTCTGGGGAGCTTCTGTCGTTGCGCCCGGCTCGTGGGAGATGGAACTCTCGCGCCGCGATGACTTTTTGAATCTTTCCGGCGGACTGCCGGGCAGGGAGTCCAATGCCTGGTGCAAAATTATTGCGCCGCAAGAACATTTTGCGGGTCCCTGTGCCGCCGTCGGCTGCGTGCAGGGCAAGGCTGAAGATTTCTATTCCCGTCTGAGAGCCTACCAGAATGAAATGCTGTTTACTCTGCCTGAAAAAGCGCATGATTTTCCGCTGGTTTTCAACGAATGGTGTTCCACCTGGGGAAAACCGGGCGTAAAGCAGATCCGTCCCATTCTTGAAAAACTGCCGGAGTTGGGCGCAAAGTATCTTTCTCTTGATGCCGGCTGGTTTGTTGAAGAGGGTTGTAAATCTGTCATCGGCGACTGGGACGAGGCAAAAAGCCGTTATCCTGAGGGATTGGCGGCATTCACTCAGGAAATGCTTGACAAAGGCGTTACGCCCGGTGTCTGGTTTGAGTTTGAAAATGCCAATATCAACTCCAAAGTTTTCAAGGAACATCCGGAGTATTTTCTGCACTTGGACGGAGAGGTTCTGCGTATCGGTGAAAGCGTTTGTTTCAACTTTGAAAAGCCGGAGGTCTGGCGTTATCTTGATGAAAAAATGATTGCCATGCTCCGCAAAAACAAGTTCGGCTACATGAAAGTTGACTATAATGTCGTCATTCCCTGCGGTTCTGATTCCGATGACGGAGCAGTTCCCGCAGAAGTCATGCGCCGTCATACAGAGGCGGTCTGCGCTTATTTTGAACATATCCGTCAGGAATTGCCTGAACTTGTAATCGAAAGCTGCGCTTCAGGCGGACACCGTATCTCTCCCTGGTGGGTGCGTTTTGCCGACATGGTCAGCGGCAGTGATGCACATGAGGGATGGGAAATTCCCATTATTTCAGCGCATCAGAGTCTGCTTATTCCCGCCCGCGCGCTGCAGGTCTGGGCAGCCGTAAGAGAAAATGACAGCAGTGACCGTCTCCATTACTCTCTGGCGGCAGGATGTCTGGGCAGACTGGTTCTTTCGGGCAATCCTGATTTGCTGGATGAAAAGCAGTTTGCAATCGTCAAAGAGGCTCTTGTCTTTTACCGCAAAATCGTGCCGGTTTTAAAAGATGGAAAAGTCTCCATCCCCTGTACGGCTGCAGGACGCTGGAACAATCCCTCAGGATACCAGGTTGTCCGCAGGGAAAAGAAAAATCTGGAACTTGTCGTATTTCATACATTTGCCGATTCTCCTGAAGAGATTATTCTTTCCGGAAACGGCAGAATCGTCAGTTCATTTCTGCCGGATGGCGTTGTGTGTGCAAGTAACGGCAGCATAGTTTTCAAAAATCTGCGCCCCTTTAGCGGCGGTGCGGTACTGTTGGAAAGATAGGTTTTTTTATATGCAATACAAATTTATGGCGCCTGATGAAATACGGCAGGCGATTTCGGATAATACGCCGGTTGTTATTTCAATCGGCAACTTGGAGTATCACTCAGGACATCTTCCCGTCGGTACCGATGGTCTGATAATTGAAGGGTGTCTCAAACGCCTTGAACAGCGTCATCCTGAAGTGATACTGCTGCCGGCATTTTACTACGGAACATCCAGTTTTGCTGTTGCCGGACCGGAATACGGTTCGTTGAGTGTCGATTCCATGACGGTCTGCCGTTTCGCTGAAGAACTTTTTACAAATCTGCTTCAGACAGGCTTTAAAAATATTCATGGCTTTGTCTATCACCAGTCCGAAAATTTCATGCAGGGCATGCCGTTGGATCTGGCATTCCGCTTTGCCGGAAGACGGGCGATTTTTGCTGAAGAAGAACGCAAAAAGGGCAGGGGATGGTGGGGCGACAGCGCCATGAAGGATTATTATGATGCGCCTGAAAACAATATTTTCAATCACATCATGATCCATGCTCTGACCGATGAAAAGATTGAAGAAGAGTTTTCAAGCGACCATGCGGGAATCGTTGAAACCTCTGCTATGATGGAGCTTTATCCGGAAACTGTTCACTTGGAAAAACATATTTCCTCTGATTGGTTTGCCGGAAGTTCTCTGCAATCATCCGCTGAATTCGGCAGACGTTACGTCAGCGCCATCGTGGATAATATGGAAAAAGTGCTTTTTTTTAAATAGAATGATTATGAGAAAATTTTTTGGAATATCTGCCGTTTTGCTGTTTTTTTTCTGTGCGTTTTGTCCGGGAACGCTTTGTGCTGAAAATGTGTCAGTTTTGAGTTCTGCTGTTGTTCAAAAAAATCCTTTTACGGGAACGTTCTGGGCGCTTGTGCCGCCGCTTGTTGCCATTGTTCTGGCACTGGTGACCAAAGAGGTGTACTCGTCGCTTTTTGCAGGAATCCTTCTCGGCGGGTTGTTTGTTTCAAATTTTTCTCTGTTTGAGGCGGCAGATTGTCTTGTTTCCAAAGGGTTGATTGAAGCAGTCAAGTCCACTTCGGGAATTTTCATCTTTCTGGCGGTTCTCGGCATATTGGTTGTACTCATCAACCGGACCGGCAGTGCCGCTGCATTCGGAAAATGGGCGATGACACGGGTGAAATCCCGTTGCGGTGTGATTTTAGTCACCTTTTTTCTCGGGATTCTCATTTTCATTGATGATTATTTCAACTGTCTGACTGTCGGAAATGTGATGCGTCCTGTGTCGGATGCGAAAAAAATATCCCGGGCAAAACTGGCTTTTGTGGTGGATGCAACTGCTGCGCCGATCTGCATGATTGCTCCGGTGTCTTCCTGGGCGGCGGCGGTGTCGCAATATGCTTCCGGTCAGGGCAGATCCGGATTTGAACTTTTTGTCTGTGCCATTCCGTTTAATTTTTATTCATTGCTTACGTTGTGTTTTATTATTCTGCTGACGTTTTTCCGTATAGATTACGGTCCTATGGCGTATTACGAAAGAATTGCAGCAGAGTCTGAGGATATTTCTGCGGTTGATTCAGAAAGCCGTTCTTCAGATGACGTTTCTGAAAAAGGACGGATGTCGGATATGATTATCCCCGTGGTACTTTTGATTGTTTTCTGTCTGGGGGCTTTGCTCTATGCCGGAGGAATCTTGAAAAATCATAATTTCATTGAGTCATTCGGCAAGACCGATGCTTCATTCGGACTGCCGCTGGGGGCGCTGCCTGTGCTGATTCTGACAATGCTGTACTTTGTGTACCGCAAGGTTTTGACTTTTAAAGAAGTTGCCGATTGTATTCCGCAGGGCGTCAATACCATGGTCCCTGCCATTCTGATTCTGACTCTGGCGACGGCATTGAAAAATATGACCACTCAGCTGCAGGCAATGGAATTCATTGCACGGACAATTGACGGTTCTGCTGCAAGTTGCGTCAACTTTCTGCCGGCTGTGATTTTTCTGGTTGCTGTCGGTTTGTCGTTTTCAACCGGAACGGCGTGGGGAACTTTCGGAATATTGATCCCGATTATCATCGGTATATTTCCTTCTGATAATCCGCTTTTCATCATCGGTATATCCGCCTGTCTTGCCGGAGCCGTCTGCGGAGATCACTGTTCGCCCATATCTGATACAACGATCATGTCATCAGCCGGAAGCGGCTGCAAACACATTATTCATGTTTCAACACAGCTGCCTTATGCGTTGACGGTTGCAGCATTTTCTTTTCTGGGATTTGTTCTTTGCGGATTCATTCAGAATTGGTTTGTCGTTTTTCCCATCCTTGTTTTTTCTATGGGCTGTCTGCTGCTGCTTTTTAAATTTTTTGCCATGCCGCGGCGTGAGGAGGTTTGATAATGAAAATCTTACACACATCAGACTGGCATCTGGGAGCTGTGTTTGATTCCCGGAAAAGATATGATGAATTTGACAAAGTTCTTGAGTTTATTTTAAAAGTTATCTGCGAAGAACACATTGAAGCTGTTATTATTGCAGGAGATGTTTTTGACAGTAATCTTCCCTCAAACCGTGCCACGGAACAGTATTATAATTTTCTGGTTTCCGCCCGTGATGCGGGAGTTAAAAATCTGATAGTAACTGCCGGGAACCATGATTCTGCAAGTTTTCTTGAGGCTCCGGCGCATGTTCTCAAAAAGTTTGCCGTTCATGTGTCCGGAAAAGTTGATTCTGAAAAAGTTGATTCAGCCATCATTCCGCTTCAAACAGAGGATGGAAAGATTGCCGCTGTTGTCTGTGCTGTTCCGTATCTGCGCGACAGCGATATCCGCCGTGCGGTATCAGGAGAGGATATTGAAGCTCAGGAAAACCGCCGTCTTGAGGGGGTGCTTGCCTGGTATGAAAAAATCTGCGCCAGATCTGAAGAACTTTATCCCGGCGTTCCCCTGATTGCCACCGGACACTTTTATGCAGATGAAGTCAACTATTACAATTCTTTGCAGGCTGTTCCCGTTTCCCGGCTGCCGGAAAATATTGATTATCTTGCGCTCGGACATCTGCACGTTCCGCAGCAGATTGAGGGAAATATCAATGCCCGGTACAGCGGCGCTTTGCTGCAAATGGATTTCAAAGATTTCAAAGACGTCAAAAAACTGCTGATTCTTGACAGTGACAAGCTCAAAGATGCCCCCGTTGAAATTGTAATCCCCTGTTTTCAGCGCATTGAAAAGATTTCAGGAACTCTTGATGAACTGCGTGAAAAAATTGAAGAATTTTCCAAGTGCGGAGAAAGTGTCTGGGTGTATGCTTTTCATACCGGAGATTTTGAACCCCGGCTTTCGTATATACTTTCAGGTTATTGTGCTGATACGCAGGTAAGTGTCATAAAATGTGATAATCAGCAGATGAATCCGGCTCTGACACAGTACCGCAGAAATACGGATGAACCTGTTGAGATTACGCCGCAAAAACTGTTTGAAAGAGTGATTGAAAACATGTCCGACGAGCGGAAACAAACTTTGACTGCCGCCTTTATGGAGGCTTGCCGTCTGCTTGAAAATGAAGAAGATAATTTTGAATAAGGAGTTACGGAAATGAAGATAAAAAAACTTGTTATTCAGAATATCAACAGCCTTTACGGACAATTTACCATTGACTTTGAAGCTCCTGATTTTGCCAACGGTATTTTTGCCATCACCGGTCCCACCGGCAGCGGCAAAACCACGATCCTCGATGCCATCTGTCTGGCTCTTTACGGCAGAACGCCCCGTCTGGACGGCGGAGATAGAACTGAATCGCTTTCAAAAGGCGCAAAACGCGGACTTGCAGAATTGTGTTTTTCTGTGGATGATACAGAATATCTTGCCAACTGCAGCATGACAAACAGTACAGCAAAACATGTTTTATCCTCGAATGGAAAAATTCTTGCGGACAGTTTGCGTAAAACTCCGGCGTTTATCGCTGAACTTATCGGTATGGAATGTGATCAGTTCTGCCGTGCTGTTCTGCTTGCTCAGGGGAAATTTGATGCGTTTCTTGCAGCCAAAGATAATGAAAAAGCCAATATCCTTGAACAGATTACCGATACCGGTGTTTATACGCGTATTGCTTCAAAAATCAACGAAGTCAGCAGTCAGTTCAAGGCGCAGATATCTCAGATGGAAGCCGTTGTCCAGGCCCGGCAGCTGTTTGATGATGAAACCGTCAAACAGAAACAGGAGCAGCTGCGGCAGATGTCTGAAAGAAACAATATTCTGTTGAAGAGTATTTCTGAACTTGAAAAGCTGTTGACCCGATTTGAAAGAATCAATTTTCTCTCCCGTTCCCTTGAAGAAAATGCCAATTTGACTTTGATTCTTGAAGAAGAAAAAAAAGCCTTTGCTTCTGACCGTATACGACTGGAGTCCGGTGAACGTGCTGCACGCATTCAGCTTTCTTATGCTCCGTTGACCGCCTGCCGCAAAGAAGTTGAAAACAATCAGAAACGTCAGCAGGAACTTCTTGATAAACTGCCGGAAATGGAAAGAGAAGTCAATGCCGATACTGCCCTTCTTGCTCAAGTTAAAGAAGAATTTGACCGGCAGGAAAAAGTTACAGATGAAGTTTTGAAATTGATCGGAGAAGTTGTTCTTCTTGATAATGAAATCAACACCGGAAAAAAGAATGAAACTTTGCTGCTTGCAGAAAGGGATTCTCTCTTGAAACAACAGCAGCTTTTGCAGAAAAATGAATCCGATACTTCTGCAAAAGAACGTGCGTTTGCTGAAGAAAAAGGTGTCTGCCGGGCATATCTTGAAACGCATGCAGATGACCGCACGCTGGTTGAAAAAAAGGCGCGTTGGCAGGAACAGATTGCTTTTTGCAATGACCGTCAGAAAAAAGTCAAAGCAAGCGCCTCCGCGCAGCAGACAGCTGTCAAAAAACTTGAAAAGGCAGAGCAGGATTTTTCTTTGCAGCAGCAGTCTTTTGAAAAGGCTCAGGCGGCAGTTGTTGAAACGGAAAAACTTGCAGAAGAAAAAGCAAAAGAACTCTCTGCACTTCTTAACGGAAAAACTTTTGAAAATCTTGAACTTGAAGTTGATTTGCGTCAGAAAAGCGTGGAACGTCTGCTTCAAATTCAAAGTTTTGAGCAGGCGCGGCATAAACTTGCCGATGGCGAAATTTGTCCTCTTTGCGGCAGTACGGTTCATCCTTTTGCCGAGGGGAACGTCCCCGGCAGTTCCCGTGAGGAAGAGGAATTGGCTCAGGCAAAAAAACAGTTGGCAGACTGCCGGAAAATGGAACAAAAGTGTGCTGAAATCAAAAATTCCCTGCTCAAACAGAAAATGGCGTGCGGCGAAGAAAAGGCACGTTTGCAGATGGCGGAAAATGCTGTTATATCCTTGAAAAGTAACGTTGAGGATTGCCGGAAACAGTTGGAGGAATTACGGGAAGAATCCGATGCCGCAGTTGACCATCTGATAAAGGAGTGGGCTGCCTGCGGATTTGAGTGGCAGGATATCTCTGTTCTTCCGCCTGAAGTCGATCAGCGTATTCTCGCCTTTTCTTCAAAAGAATTCCGTTTACAGGAATTGGAAAAATCTTCAGCTGCCAATACTCAAAATCTGGCAGTTCTGAAAAATCAGTTGGAAAAGTGTGCCGCAGATCTTGCCGGAACTGATGAAAAAATTCGCAGCGTTCAAGCGGACACTCAGGCATTGATTTTAAAACGCAAGTCTCTTTTCGGAGAAAAAAATCCTGAAGAAGAATCCAAACTTGCCCGGAAACACCTTGAAGAAGTCCGTAAAAAACACGATAAACTTGCCGTGGAAAATGCCCGCAAAACCGAAAATTTGCGGACAACCCGGGAAATGCTGGATAATATCAAAACCGTTCTTGCCGGAAAATTAACAGAAGAAAAAGAACTTGAACAAAAGTTTATTGACGCTTGCGGCAGAGAAAACATGTCCGTTGCGGACTTTCTGCAGGCACTTCTTCCGGCAGAGGAACTGACCCGTCTGGTTGCTGTCGGGACAAATCTTGATACCAGAACCCGGACTTTATCAGAAGACCGGGGTAAGTTCAGTTCTGAACTTGAAACGCTCAAAAAGGAATTTCCTGCTGATTTTGAGGCAGAGTCTTCTCGCGGAATACTTGAAGAATCCAGAAAAGAAAGCAGTCAGCTTCTTCTTGATATCGGCGCACTCTCCGGAGAACTTGACAATAATGAGAAAAGGCGTCAACAGAATCTGAATGAATTAAAAGAATTGGAAAATATGCGTCAACGTGCCGTTGTCTGGTACGATCTTGATAAATTGATCGGCGGCAGCGGCGGCTATATCTTCAAACGGATTGCCCAGGTGGTGACTCTTGAAAATCTTCTCTGCTGTGCCAATAATATCTTGAAAGGAATGAACGGTCGTTATGAGTTGATACTGCGCCGTCAGAATCAGCAGCAGCTGCTTGCGATAGATGTGATAGATCATTGGCAGGGCAGTGAAATCCGTCCGAGTGAGAATCTTTCGGGCGGGGAGCGTTTTCAGATATCTTTGTCTCTGGCGCTGGGATTGTCCTCAATGGGGGGGAAAAACAATCGTATTGATTCAATCTTTCTGGATGAGGGATTCGGTACGCTTGATGCCAATTCTCTGGATCAGGCACTTCAGACTCTTGCGGCTCTTCAGCGCGGTGAGAATAAGCTTATCGGTATTATTTCGCACGTTCAGGCAATTTCAGATAATATTGCCTCGGTGATAGAAGTTATTCCGCAGGGCGGCGGCAGAAGCCGTCTTGCAGGTGTCGGTGTTTCTGTATCCTGACAATATTTTTAAGGGGTGAAAAATTTATGAGTTGTGTTTATAATTGTCTGATGTATCTGACCGGCTGGCCTCTGGCGGTGCTGCTGATTGCCGGCGGTCTGTATTTTACTTTTAAAACGCGCTTTATCCAGCTGCGGTTGTTCGTTGAATCCCTGCGCGTTGTGCTTGAAAAGCCCAAAGGTAAAGAGAGCATATCTTCATTCGGCGCATTGATGATTTCCACAGCCTCAAGGGTCGGAACCGGTAATATCATCGGCGTTTCAACCGCAATTTGTTTCGGCGGGTCCGGTGCTGTATTCTGGATGTGGCTGACGGCTTTGATCGGTGGAGCTTCGGCGTTTGTGGAGTCTACGCTTGCACAGATTTATAAACGCAGAAATCCTGACGGAAGTTGTTACGGAGGACCATCTTTTTACATTGAAAGTGCCTGTAAAAGCAAATTCTTTGCGGTTGTTTTTGCAGTCGCATTGATTTTTACTTACGGTGTCGGTTACAATATGCTTGCTTCGTTCAATCTGCAAAGTTCCTTTGAAATTTTTTCTTTTTACCGTCGGGGGTACTGGTGGATTTTCGGAGCTGTGACGATGGTACTGTTTCTCTTTACGATACTCGGCGGGAGCAAACGGCTTGTCCGTACGACAGGATTTCTGGTGCCGTTCATGGGATGTTTGTATATTCTCTTTGCCGTGACTGCATTGATTCTGAATATCGGCAATATTCCCGCAATGGTTGTGGATATTTTCAGAAGTGCTTTTGATTTCAAGGCGATCATGGGGGGATTTTCAGGTTCTGTTATCATGTGGGGCTTGAAACGCGGACTTTATTCCAATGAAGCGGGTATCGGTTCTGCGCCCAATGCAGCGGCAGCGGCAGATGTGTCTCATCCGGTCAAACAGGGATTGGTTCAGATGCTTTCCGTTTTTATTGATACCAATTTGCTCTGTACGGCAACGGCGCTGATGTGTCTGGTTTCCGGCGTTCCGGGAAACGCTCAAAATGCGGGATCTGCTTACGTTCAGGCAGCTTTGCAAAAAAGTTTCGGCATGACCGGACCAGTATTTATTGCCTGTGCCATGGTTCTTTTTGCCTTTACCACGCTGATCGGAAACTTCTTCTATGTTGAAAACTGTATTGCTTATATCTGCGGCAGAAAGCCCGGAAAAAAGGCTTTGACCGTCATCCGTATTATCGGTGGACTTCTGATTTTTTCCGGAGCCGGACTTAAAATGGATATCGCCTGGGGAATTGCAGATATCTCCCAGTGTGTGCTGGCATTTATCAATATTCCCGTATGCATTATCATCGGCTCCGTTTCTTACAAGGCGTTGGCGGACTATGTTTCTCAGCGCAAGCAGGGGGTAAAACCGGAATACAATGCTCAACGCTGCGGTGTCTCTGAAAAAACTGATTTCTGGAACTGACCCTTAAAAAAAGGAAGGATATAAAATGAATACAAAAAATTTTTTATTAACATTGGTGCTGTCCGGTTGCAGCGTGTTGTCTGCACAAATTCCCGGCAAATGGCAGGCGTATTTCTTTGAGGCGCACGAAGTCAAAGGAAAAAGATCTAAACATGCAACGATTCTGCCTGAAAAAGGGGTGATTTCCCTGAAGGGAAAGAATATCCGACCGGAAACTGTTTCTCATGTCAACGGTTTGTTTGATCTGGATAAACTCAGTCGTAAACGCGGCGGAGCCGCTGTGTTGACTGCCGACATGAAGTCTGAGAAAGCGCGCAAAACCTGGCTTGGCGTGGGCGGATTGATTTTTTCCTGCCGTGTCAACGGCAAAAAAGTCTATGATATCACCTGGAAAGGTCTGGGCAACGATTATGATCCTGTGACTGCAAAAGATCATATCTTTGAAATTGAACTTGAAAAAGGCAGCAATAAAATTGTTTTTGAGACCCGCCGCACCAGTTCTCTCATGGATTACGTTTACGGAAAGGACCGCAAAATCACCTGGCATCTGGCTGTTCAGGAACTTCCTGATTACAAACCTGCTAAAGCGGAATTGGCGCATCCTGAAATTCTTGTCCGTCCGGATACCGGTTCTGTTATTGTCAGTTTCATTACCGTTAAACCCATTCCGGCTGGTATTGATTACCGTGTCAAAGGCAGCAGAAAATGGCTGCGTAAATGGAATACTGCCGGAGATCTTATTCTGCGCGAAAAGACTCGCAATCACACAATCCGTCTGGATGAACTGGAGCCGGGCAAAGAATATGAATACCGCCTTGTTCTGCTTGAACCGCCCGCAGGACTTGACGGATTCCGCCGTCCGTTGTGGTCCAAACGGGTATATAAAGAAGTTTTCATGCCGGTCAAAAGTTTCAAAGCTTTCGGCAATGAACAGGAATACAGTTTCTTTTTGTGGGGAGATACGCAGCTTTCTCTGTCTGAAAAATGCAAAACTGTTGCCGACCGCAAGGCATTTATGAAAAAGATGTCTGACATTCCCGCTTTCAAAAAGGCGGATTTCATGGTGCAGATCGGTGATATGGACAGTTACTATCACGATGTGGAAAAAGATCTTTTCGGCAAATATCTTGACTTTTTTGCCCGGGAAAAATCTCCGGTTCAATGGGTTTATGTTCGCGGCAACCACGAAGTCAACGGAACCGGCGCTGAAGATTGGTACAATTATTTCCAGATGCCCGGAGACAAAAGTTTTTATGCCTTTACCAAGGGAGGCGTGATGTTTATTGTCCTTGACTGCGGAGATTTTACTCACGGCAGGAATACCGCCGGCAGCGGTTGTCTTATCAGTACTGAAACACTCTATGCCGCTCAGGAAAAATGGATTGAAAAATTGCGGAAGACTCCGGAATTCAGAAAAGCGCGTTTTCGTGTCGTACTTGCCCATCCTGAACCGCAGATCGAAAGCAGTCAGGTGGCTGACCCCATCCGTAAAATGACTGAAAAACTTTTGTCGGATACCTCAAAAGAGGGCATGATTCACCTCTGGCTTGCCGGACACGTTCACCGCTACTGGCGCGCCAACCGCGGCAGTAATGAGTTGATACATCTGTATCCTGCCCGGAAATGGGCTTTGTCAAAGGCCCCTGTGACCTGGGTTTCCACCGATGCGCCCAAAGGCAACTCCGCCTGGCCGGATTTCAGTTATCTGGGCGTTGATGTCAAAAAAGACCGTATCACCGTTACAGCGTATGATGTTGACGGTAAAAAGTTTGACAGTTTTTCCGTTGATACGGCCGGAAAAGTCCATGAGCATTTTCTGCGTAAAGATATGAAACGTCAGAAATTAACGGATAAAAAATAATGCCGGAACAGGCGTAAAAAGTAAAAAAATCAGGGGGAACTTGTTTGAATGATAAAAAAGTTTCCCCTGTTTTTCTGTACGGAAATACGGCGTTTTTATTTATCTGAATCAAGATCAGACATCAGTTCGTTCCATTCAGCAAGAGCTTTGCTTACGGCGGAGTCCTGCGGCAGTTTTTTCAGAGCTTCAAGAATTAAATCCGCGTAATGAATATAAGTGCGGGCGCGTTCTCTTGAAAATGTTTCAAGGAATTCAAGCGTGTTGCAGAGACGGTCGGCGGCTTTGACCAGAAGAACAGAACGGTTTCCGGAGTCGGCAACTTTTTGAATATAATCGTCTTTGCTTCCCTGTTCAGGTTTGTAAGTCAACATATCAATTATTTGCCAGACTTCTTCGCTTGAGGCGGCAACGATTTCTTCTTTGGGAACCTTGACATCTTCAATCAAATCGTGACCCCATGCCGCATCAATCAACGGAGAATCTTCGGGGATCCCCCATGAAAGCAATCTGTTGACAACCGCTGCCGGATGGGTTATGTAAGGTTTGGGGTTGTCTCCTTTTCGGAAATATCCGTTATGACGTTCATAAGCAAGATTTTTCATCTTTTCAGACATGATAAACAATCCTTTTTTACTGAATCATGCGTTAATATACATCGGGTATTCTTTCATTTCAAGTAAAACATAATGAATGTTTGCCGTAAACGGGAGGTGTGTTCTTGAAAAATAAAACAGCGGGGATATATTAAATGAAAAGTGTGTTCTTCGAAATATATCTCTTAACAAAAGGAAAGGATATTTATGAAAAAGTTATTGGTGTGGCTGCTTGCTGCTGCCACCTGTGTTTTATCCGCGCAGGTCAGACCGGCTGCAAGCGAAATCGTACTGGACGGAAAACTGGATGATGCCGCGTGGAAAAAGGCGGTTGTTCATTCTGATTTCCGTCCCTTTGCCAACTCCGGCAAAAGCAGGCTTAAAAGCAAGACCTCTTTTATGGTTCTTCACCGTGACGGCGATCTGTATATCGGTATCCGCTGTGATGAACCCTTTATGAATAAACTCAAAGCGCCCAAAGGCGGCGGAGCCATGTGGAATATGGATGGTGTGGAAATTTTTATGGCTCCGACCGGACAAAGTGATGAATTTTATCAGTTTCTCGTGACCGCCAGCAATATCCGCTGGAGCCAGTGGTACGGTGAAGCGGGCGTCATCCGTCCTGATCCCTATGCGCCGCTGTGGGAGTCAAAAGTCTATCACGGAAAAAATTTCTGGTCAGTAGAAGCAAAGTTTCCGCTTTCAGGATTCTATATGACCCGCAATCAGAACTGGCGGAGCAAATGGCTTTTTAATATCACCCGCAACCGTTATCCTGTCAAAGAGGAATATACCTGGTCCCCCATGCGTTACAGTTCGCATGAATCCAAGTTGTTCCGTTCTCTTGACGGTTTTCCGAAACGCAGTGCTTCAGCGGATGTTTATATCAAGTCCGTCGTTCCCGAAAGCGTAACGGCGATGGGTAATGAGTTCCGGGCGACCAGCGTGTTTGAAATTCAATCTTCTGATGCTGCCGCCGGCAGTTATTCCATGGCGGTAACTGCTCCCGGATGCAAAACCACCCGTCAGTATGTGAAACTTGTCAGCGGATTGAATAAAATCTCTGTTCCCAATACCGTGTACGGCTCAGCGGGAAAGAATCAGACAAAAATCGTTTTAAGCGGTCCTCGTGGCACTTTCGGCAGATTCTATCCTGTGACGATTGTTTACTCTCCCGTTGCAATCAAACTTGAAAAGCCCAATTATTCCAATGTTTTTTATCCCGACCAGGATCACTCAAAAGTCAAGGGATATGTGACTGTCACGCTTGCCCAAAAAGCCGATGCCGTCGTGAAAATCAAGGGGGACGGCGTTCCTGAAAAGAAATTGACTTTCAAACAGGTCAACGGCAAAGTTCCCTTTGAGTTTGCCACGCCGGAAATGGCATACGGCAGCAGTGTGATTACCGCAGAAGTCTTTGACGGAAAGAAGAAAATTGCTTCAACCTCTGTAAAAATCCGCCGTCCGCGTCCGCCCAAAGGCGACTGGTACCGGATTGAAAACGGCGTGTTGCTTAAAAACGGCAAGCCTTATTTCCCGCGCGATATTTATGCCAAATATTATCAGGGCGGAGAGGCATTTAAAAAGAAATTCAACAGCGATAATCTGTATCTTACAAAATTCCCGATCAACATTCTTGAACCCTTCCGTCTGCTGGGCAGAGGCATTGAACCTGAAACCACCAAAGACAGAAAACCCAACGCCAAACTGTTCAAAGCAATCGACCGCAAAATCGCCAGACCCCTGCACAAGGATTTTGTGTTCTACTATCTGTCTGATGAACCGGAATGCCGCGAGATTTCTCCGATCTACCTCAAATATCTTTATGATTATGTCAAAGAAAAAGACCCGTTCCATCCGGTATTGGTTGCCAGCAGAGCAAGTTCCTCTTTTGTGGATTGCGCAGATGTGTTCTCAACTCATCCCTATCCCAATCCCTTCTTTGATACCGATGAACGCAAAGTCCGTCTGATGAATACGCCCATCCACAAGAGCAGAGAGTTTGTCAGCGATATCTCAAACTTGAAACGCGGAGATAAAGTTATCGGATTGACACCGCAGTTCTTCAGTTACGGCAACGTGACGAATAAACTCTCTGATTATCTCACCTTTGAAGAATTGGAGTGTACCGTCTGGAGTGCCATCGTCAACGGCGGCAGATTGATGTGGGCTTATGCCTATATGGATATGGGAGACCGTCCCACGCTGTATGAGGGATTGCGTTATCTGTACGGTTCTATTGAAGCATTGGAAAATATCCTTGTCAAAGGCAAAGCTGTTGCGCTGAAAAGCAGCGATAAAATGCTTGAGGGTGTCCTCATCCGCAACGGAAAAGAAGAGTTGCTGATTCTCTGTAACGTTTCTGACAAAGCACTCAAAGGAACGTTGACAAGTTCTACAGCTTTTTCAGCCATGACCGAGTTCCGCGGCAGCCGCAAGGTGCCTGCCGGAAAAGTTATTTCCCGTACTTTCAAACCTTATGAAGTTTTGATTTTCAGCAGCGTTCCCGCCAAAGGAATGAAAACGCGTGCTGAAGTTCTGCGTGAAATCGCAAAAATGGAAAAGAGCCGTGGATTGCGCGGAAATGTTCTTTTCGGCAAAGGCGAGAAAATTGAGATCGACTCCAGCAATCCTGCCCGCCGCAACAATCTGGTGCAGCAGAACAAACTGTTTGACGGAACTTGTGATGTTCTTGCCTGGAACCATTACGGAAAAAGAACGAAAAAAGATGCCTGGCTGGAAATGTGTTTCCCGAAATTTGTTCCCACATTCGGAAAAATCCGTCTGTACGGATACAATATGGCTGATGTTTCCGTTAAAATCTGGAAGTTCGGCGAATGGAAAAATATTGATGTTAAGCCGGTTAAATGCGGAAAAAACGGTCTTGAATGGCGTCTTGTCAAACCGCAGAGAACTGTGAAAGTCCGTTTTGACTTCCCCGGTTCTGCCAAACGTGATTTTATTGAAGTTTATGAAGTGGAGTTGGTGAAATAATGAAAAAAACATTGTCATTCCTTTTGTCGGCTGCGGCTGTGCTGGTCAGTGCGGATATCATCAAAAATCCGGATGCCAATACGCTGTGGAAAGAAGATAACAAAAACGTTGAAAAAAACTGGGCTTATGCCTATAAAGGACAGCATACCCGTACTTCTGACGGAAAAAGTTTTTCTTTTGAATGCAACACCAAGGGCAACACCGGACACCGGGATTTTATCCGGGTGCCGGTTTCCAAAGATTATCCCTGGCTGGTTTTCCGTCTGAACTCTGTTAAAGTGAATCCCGGATACCGCACCTGGACTGTCCGTATCAGTGCGCTTGACCGTTTCAATATCAGTCAGGTGAGCGTGCAGGAGCCTGGATACTTTGCCTGTAATGTCTGGGAAGGTGCCAATCTCAAAAAGATTCCCAAAACAGCGGAAATTTTCTTTTATAACTATACGTTGAAATTAACTTTCTCAGATTTGAAAATGGTGAAAAAGCCGGATAACTTTATTGTGGTATCTTCTCCGGCCTTTGAGAGCAAAAAGAAGTACAGTCCCGGGGATAAAATCCGTTTTACTGTAACGCTGAAAGAACCGGCTGAAGATGTTTCCGTCCGTCTGGTTTATCCTGATTTGCTGTCGGCGGTCAAACTCAACGGCATGGGCAAACTTCAGTTGAAACCCACTGATGACACTCAGAAAGTCTGGAGTGCCGAATTTGAAGTCAAGACACTCGGACCTGTCCGCCGTGTCAGCGAATTCCGGCGCAATACGCTGATGGTCCGTGCGACCATTCTGGGCGGAGGAATTTCTGAGCCGCTCTGGGGAACGATCAATTATCCCTTTTCGTTAAAAAAATAGGTTCATCAACGGTTTGAGACAAAAAGTTTGCGGCTCTCCGAAAGAAAGCCGGACAACTTGACAAGGTGTAAAACGGTGCTGAATTAAAACAAGGAAAGGGCTGTGGAATATGATATATTACCTGTGAGATGGTTGAACGTTACAATGTAACAGGTGAAATATGGCTGTGTTGATTATTATTCTTGTGCTTGCCTTTATCGGTATATTGATTTCAGCATTTATGGCTGGCGGATCAGAAAAATGCAAAAAAGCTCTGCTCTGGAGTGCGGGCGGAGTTTTGTTATCTGCACTGACAGGAGGGGTTCTCTTTTTCTGCAAAGGGGCTGTCAAAGAAATCCTTTTGAAACAAAAGCCGCATCTTTCTTTTATGGCAGAGAACATCAATATTCCATGGCAAATCATGCTGCAGCTTGGACTAACCTTTTTTTTCTGCGGCATTATTCTTTTTTTGTGGAGCTTCAACTGCCGGAAAAACTCTTCAAAATGGTATTGGGCTGTTTTATGGAGTACGGGCGTTGCTTTTTTTATAGGACATTTGCTTTTTCTTCCCCAATATTACGGAATTGCCGCGTGGATAAACTTTTTTGTGCCCCCCAAGCAGGATGTGTTCTCTCTTGATCTTTCCATGCTACCGGCGTTTTATGTTATGCTTGCCGTGAATTTGCTTGGAGCATTGTTGTGGTTATGGCACACTCTTAAAACGAAAAAACATTCATGGAAAAATATTCTTTTCTTTGCCGGGAGTTTTACCGGATTTGTGTGTCTCGTCTGGCTTACAGCATGGGGAACCGGAACATGGGCAAAAAATGCAATGGAGAAAAAAGCTGCCGAACTTGGTATCAAGCCTATTCAGGTGGCTGCACAAGAACCTCCGGAATTGAAAGCTCTGGTCAATCCGGAGTTTTATACAAAACATCCCAAGTACAATCCGCCCCGCTCCGGAAAATATGATTGGAAAAAAGATACCATTCCCGCAGATGAAAAAGAGTACACGATGAAATTTTTCACCTCTCCGGAACTGGAAACATATCTTGATTCTTTGAAAAAAAGTGCCGCATATATTGCCAAAACGGATGTACTGCACTTATCCACGCTGCAGCATTTTCGTTTTCTGGTGCGTCACCGCTCTGATATTGCCGAACTTTATTACCGGACAAATCAAAAAGAAAAAGTCCTGCCGGAACTTTTGAAATATCCTGAACTTGACCGTTTGATCCCTGCTGATACGCCTCATCTGATTTGCGAACTGGTACGGACTGCCGGTTGCTGGATATGGATCGAAGCATTGATCCAGTACGGTCCGGAAGAAAAATCTCTTTTGCCGGCTTACCGGAAACTCCTTGATTGGAGCAAAAGTTGGAAAGTTCATCTTCCCTGCGAAGCGGGTTTCTATTTGGTTTACCATCCGGAAATAAAAGGGAAAATTGCCGCATTTTTCTATGCGCCGTACCTGAATACCGCCCGGTATCGGGGATTTTTCGATGCCGTGAAGAGAATCCCGGCGTTGGAAAAATTAGAACAAGCAGAAATCATTTCCGGCGATGGGATGTATGCCAAAGCCGCCAAACGCCAGCGTTTGGGGATTATTGTGGGACAAACTGCCCTTGCTTTGAAAGTTTACAAAATCGAACACGGCAAATATCCGGACAAACTCTCCGAACTTGTTCCAAATTATCTTCCCAAAGAATATGTTTCGCCATCTACCGGCAAAAAATTGGATTATTCTGTCAAAGAAACAAACTTCACCTTGGTCGTTGACGGAAGTTTCATTACATCAGAAAGATAAGACTTGCAAACGCCTGCGGGAGATGGTATATTACCTGTGAGATGGTTGAACGTTACAATGTAACAGGTGAAATATGGCTGTGTTGATTATTATTCTTGTGCTTGCCTTTATCGGTATATTGATTTCAGCATTTATGGCTGGCGGGTCAGAAAAACGCAAGACCGCAGAATATTGGAGTGTTGCCGGAATGGGAGTCGCTGCCTTGGCGGGAGCTGTTCTCTTTTTCTGTAAAGGTGTAATCAAAGAAATCCTTTTGAAACAAAAGCCGCATCTTTTTTTTATGACAGAGAACATCAACATTCCATGGCAAATTATACTGCAATTGGGTATGAGTTGTAAAAACTGATGTTTCGCAGCAGCCCCCTGCAAGGTTTGTTTTATCTGAAACGATTAAAACCGTCGGTGTTTCTGCGTTGACGGTAATTCTTGAATTGCTGCGGCTTACTTGACGGAGTAAGGTACGATTTCAAATAGAAGGATTTTAATGGTTTATATCCGGCTTTTTCCATAAGTTTATCCCAATTTTTCGGAAGCTCAATTTTAACTGATGTAAAACCACCGCTGGGAACACACATAGTCTTGTTTCGGTTTGCATCTCCCGTAATGATTATTGCTGTTTTGCCGGACTGCATGACAGGAACAGTTTTCAACGTCTTTACCTTTGTCCATGCCAGCCACGGCGGGGGGGCTGTTTGTTTGGCATTTTCTTTGTGGGCAATGCGGTATGCGTGACGGCGCAATGAGTAGGTTTTTTCATTGAATGAACTTCCGGGATTTGCCCAGTAATTGGCATAAGCTCTGGCATCCAACGGCTGCCTGGCGGTTGTAATTAATGCCTGTTCCAAACTTTCTTTGCTCTTATAACCTTTTGCCAGATCCCGGGCAACATTTTCCGTAATAAGCATTGCACGATATACAAATGGTGTGCCGCTGGCAATGGCAAACTGCTGTTTTTCAACTGCATCCTGCGCCATAAGTTCCATGATCTTTTGCGGCTTTGCTGTCGCCGGAGCAAGGTTGTTGCCCCAACAAAGCGATGAACCTGCCGTCAAAACATTGTCGTTTAAATGGAATCCCTGTTGCATGTGATATGGACGCCAATTCAATCTTACTGCAGCATCATCATCCTCAACCAGGCACCACGGCATAAGATAGCCGAATGTACCCATCCGGTTTTCTTTGATATGATATCCTCCCAAATTGAGCATGGCAAGATTGATGAAACGACCGATTTTCGCATTACGGATATTGGAAATTTCCCCCTGTCCGCAATCAAGTTCCAACTGCCTCGCCAATGGTCCATTCAGGAAGCAATATGGCGTCCAGGCATGAGTGCTTGCCAATGTACGCCGGAAATCGCCGTCAGTCATTGCTTTGGTAAAGGCAATCAGAGCATATATTCCGGCGGACACCCTGCCATTACGCCGTTTACGGCGACAAGTTTTGCCGTTGCTTTGCGGTAGACGGGAGGAATTACAGCAATAACATCGTCAGGTTTATAATCGGTATACTTCAAAAATTCTGCAACCCGTTCCGGAGTCGGCGGTATGATTGGCAACCCATCAGTCCAGCCGTTTTGGGTGAAATAAAGATTTATCTCATCCAGATTGCCTTTATACACAATTTCATTTGCCGTATTATTGGATTCAACAGAAGATTTTTCAGTTTCAGAAAACGGTTCGGACAGAGCTTTGACGATTTGAGGATAAAGTATATTCCGGGTATTTTTCAACAATTCATCTCTGGTGTGGGCAGAAAATGCTCCGGGGTATATGGCAATTCGCGGTATCATCACGCCTGCGGTTCGGGCGGCAAGTTTGGCTTGGTCAGAAAATCCCGGAGCAGCGATCATAACAGAGGGAATACCGGAATATTCCGCCGCAATACATGATCCCATCTCTTTCGGGGTACACAATCCACAACCGCCGTTGCCGGAAATAACAGCATCAATTTTCAGACGCTTCAAGTTATGGATAAAATCATCTTTCTGCCGCCGTATAACTCCGGGACCGGGCCACGGACCGGCAGAACCGATTTCACTCAATACATAAACTTTTGCATCCGGATAATCGCGTAAGATCAGCCGTTTTAATTCAGGATGAGTTACTGAAGCCATAAAACTGCCGCCGACAATGGCTATGTTTTTGCCTTTGAGCGTGGTCAGTCGAGACGGTTGTTTGATTGCTTTTATGCTGCTTTTTCCTGCCGGAGATAAAACAGCGTTTTCCTGTTCTGAAGATGCTCCGGGCAACTTACATACGCCTGATTCATCGCAAGCATCTGCCATAACATTCTGTCCGCAGCAGATAAAGAATAATAAGAGTACAACGGTATAAGTTTTAAACATGACCAATCTCCTTGAACGTTAATTTACATACATATAACGCATTAAATGTTAGACATATTGTAACTGAACGAAAAAAAAGGCGGCAGGATAGCCACTGCCGCCCCGCAAAGGAAAAGGTGTCATTCTATATCAAACATCTTTTTCCGGTCTTTGAGGCTGTTTGAAATTCCGTAATACCCTGTAATTTTCTGTCGGACTTATTTTGCAGTTTCTTCTTGTTTGTTCTGACTGCGCTTATAAAGCCACAGCGGAATAATGATGAATACAACTGTACCGATCAGCAGGAACGCGATATATCCCAACACATACAATGTTCCTTTTTCACGGACGCCGGGAGTCGGAATGAAACCGGTTATGATCGCAAAGAGCGACGTGAGAAATGCAATCCCCGAAATCAGCCACATTCCAATCTTGCCTCCCGGCACTTTATATGCCCGGGGAATATCCGGTTTGCTGTAGCGCAGTTTGATCGCCGCCGCAAACATCAGCAGATACATCACCATATATAATTGTGCTGTCAGGGCAGACATCAACCAGAATGCACCGCTGATCGTCGGCATAAAAAGAACAACCAGGGCCAGCAATGAAGAGATCACCGCCTGAATTATCAGAATATTGGTCGGCATTCCTGCTTCATTTCGCTGCTGCCAGAATTTTGGCAGATAGCCTTCTTTGGCGACTTGCAGAACACCTTTTGATGGACCGAGTACCCAAGTTACCACCATCGTCAATGCTCCGTATGAGAGCAGAAAGCACATGACAGGAGTCATCCACGGAATATGGAATATTTTGAACATTGCGGCAAATGCCTGATCCGCACCGGCTGCGAGACTTATCTCAGCCGGAGGAATCACCAGAGCGATCGCCAGGGAGCCGAGTACGTTCAGTACAATGACCAGTACACAAGCTGTAAAAATTGCTTTCGGGAAATCCCGTCCGGGATTTTTCATTTCGGTTACATGTATCGCCGACATTTCCATTCCGGCGAGAGCGACCATCATACCGGATAACAGCATAAGTTGATTCCAGTTGCCGAGATCCGGTATTAAGGCATCTCCGCTGAAAGCGATTTGCGGAGTTTTGCCGGCAATGATATAACCTGTCGCCATCAGAATTATCACCGCTCCGGGAATGAGTGTTCCGGCCAGCGCTCCGGAACTGCTCAACCATGCCGACAACCGCATCCCCCTGAAGTTGAGAAATGTTGCCAGCCACAGCATGACCCATATCGTAATCAGAACAAACCAGCGGTTTTGAGCCCACTCAGGATTGAACACATAAGCAATCGAGGAGGCGACAAATGTCAATACAGCAGGGAACCATGGTAAATTTTCCACCCATTGCATGAAAACAGCAACGAAACCCCATTTCGGACCGAAAGCCTCTTTGACCCAGAGATAAACTCCGCCGTCTTCCGGCCAGCTGGAGGCAAGTTCAGCAGAAACCAATGCCGACGGCACAAAAAAACATACAGCCGCCATGATGAGATAAAATATCACGCTGTAACCATATTCTGCTTCAGAAGGCAGATTACGCAATGATAAAACCGCCGCCACGGTCAGCAGAGACATTGTGGTAATGCTCATAAAATTTTTTTTCATTTTTCAAACTCCTGCATTTACTTTTTGATGCACAGCGTGCGGAAAACGGTCCGGTTTCCGCGTTGTTCACGTGTGATACCATGAATATCACCCTCGTAACCGGGAAATTCATTTTCAAATTTTTCTCTGACGAGCAGATATCCGGCAATAGCTTCGGCTTCTCCGGACATGGTTTCTCCCCCCATCATAACCGGAATTCCGGGAGGATAAGGAACCAGCATTACTGCGGCGATGCGGTCTTGCAATTCTGCGACATCGACCATTTCCACATCGCCGCGGACAACATGCGCCGCAGCTTCCACCGGAAGCATGGAAGGAACCGGAATAACTTCAAAAGAACGGTGCATCAATTCCATGATTTTATTTTCCCGTATGTAACGGTGCATTGATTCGCAATGGGACTTCAGCGTTTCGTTTTTGTAGCGTTCAGGATGATTTTTTACCAGTTCCGGAAATACTGTCTCAAGGGGCGTTTCTGAATCATAAAGTTTCTTGAATTCAAAAAGTGCAGCCAGTAAAGATCCCTGTTTCGCTCTGGTTGTACCAAGAGAATTCAGAAGCAAAAATGAGTAATAATCCGTTTTTTCACAAACGATATTGCGTTTGATAAGAAAATTACTGACTATCGCCGCCGGGATACCGCCATTTTGAAGCAAATTGCCGTTATCGTCGATGCCCGGAGTCAGGATTGTAAGTTTGATGGGATCGAGCATTACATAGTCATCTTCAATATCTTCAAAACCATGCCACTTGTCCCGGTTATCAAGAATCCATGGCGTCTGATTTTCCACCAGATGATCGGTCGGACAATCTGCAAAATCTACTGTGCCGCCATTGTATTTTACAGTACGCGGCTGCCACATGCTGAAAAACCAATCGCCATTACTGCGCAAGTCCCGTTCCAATCCTGCGATTTTGCGGCGCAGTTGGATTGCTTCACGGATAATGTCTCCCAGAATGGTTTTTCCGTTATCAGCCATCATTTGAGTTGCGACATCCAGCGAGGCGATCATGCTGTACTGGGGAGATGTTGAGCCATGCATCATATATGATTCATTGAACAGCACCGGATCAATAGCACGTTGAGAACCGTTGCGGATGTGGAGCATTGAAGCCTGGGAAAAAGCCGTCAGAAGTTTGTGGGTGGATTGTGAACAGAATACCGGATTCCGGCAATCCTTCAAAGCCATACCGTAATGTCCGGCATAGACCGGATGAAAATGGGCATAGGCGTACCATGCTTCGTCAAAGTGGAAATTTTCAATCATTTCATTTTTGGAACATTCCGCCATGATTGCTTGGGTATTGTAACAAACACCATCATAAGTTGAGTTGGTCAATGCACTCATCCGGATATGTACAGCTTTACCTTTATCTTTGATCAAAGGATGAGCGCCGATTCGTTTTTTTATTGAATCCGCAGAAAATTCCGCCAGTCTGACCGGACCGATGATACCTCTGGCGTTGCGGCGGGGAATCATGTAAACCGGAGTTGCGCCGGTAATGACCATAGCGTAATTGAGAGACTTATGACAATTGCGGTCAACCAGAGCGATATCTCCGGACAAGACCTGACTTCTCCAGATAATCTGATTAACCGTACTGGTTCCATTCAATACATAATATGTTTGGTCTGCTCCGAATACGGCGGCGGAATTGCGTTCCGCATCACCGGCGGCACCTTCGTGATCGAGCAGGGAACCGAGTTCGGGAACTGAAATGGAAAGGTCACTGCGGAAAGTGTTTTCTCCGAAAAACTTGTACATCGCCACTCCGGCTGGAGCGCGGAGAAAACCTTGTCCTCCCAGATGGCCCGGAGTGTGCCAGGCATATTTATAATGTTCTGAATACTCTACAAGTTTTCCGAAAAATTCCGGAACGACATTTTCGGAATAACTTTTCACCCAATTGGCAATTCTGCCGGCGATAAATTCGACGGTATCAGCAGTTTTCCACAGGCAGTCATTGATTTGCCTGAGAACTTCCCTCGAAAGATTTTCGGTTTCCAGATGATCGGTCAGAAGAATAACAGGAATCTTGACATTCCGCTTCCTGATGCTGTCAAGCAGAATTTCAGGAGACATTTTTTCATCGGTCTGCTCAAACTCCAAATCCCAGTCGATAACCAGGCAGCCGATATCGGCACGACTGGTGAAAATTTCAAGAGCATCTTCATAACTTGTTGCGGCTATAACACTGCAGGCATCGTTTTTTTTGAGTTCAGCTAACAATTCCCGCAGTCGATACCCTTCGTTGCTGCCGGCAGAAAACTCGCCGGAAACGAACAGTACCGGCCAATCTGCGATTGTCATTTTCATAACAAATTCTCCTCTTTACAATGGATCTTTCATACCGTTCCTTACCGGAGCACCCCATAAAATATGCTCAACAACAGTAAAAAAACTTACGGTTTGAAACCGATCCATGCTCCTCTTTCTCTTTCCAATATAATATATCTGGAGAAAATTCCAATGGAGTAATTTGCGTAAAAAGCAACGATTTCTGATTCTTAAAGTTTTTGGTTCTTAGACGGTTTGTGACAGAATTGAGTAGAAAATCGGATAAAATCGAAAGACGGAATTGAAAAAGCCTGGAATTATATCTGTTATAAAATACATCCAAAGAGCTTTGAACA
>SUVX01000126.1 GCA_015061725.1 Lentisphaerota bacterium | reverse complement strand
ACAGGTCGGACACTAAACTCGCCATAAGCTGCCGGAGTTGTTCCAATGTTTCAGGACGGGCTTGCCGGATGATTTTTGCCGTTTCTGACTCCGGTTCCCAGATCGGCAAGGTTCTTTGCCGCAAAAAGGAGCGGTAATCTTCGAGCAATTCTTCCTGCGATGCTTTGGCAACATTGGTCAATTTGAGTTCGGTTTTCTTACTGGCGGCACTGGCTTCGGAGCCTTCCACAATATTTACCACCCCTGAGCGCGCCGCTTGAACCATCTGATCAAAAGTCCGGTCTTTGCGGTCAAAGTAATGTTCGCAAAAAGCGGCAGTAGCATCATAAATCAAAAGTCCGAGCTTGTATGTAACAAGTCTGCTGTATCCGCCGTAAGGGGGGATCAAATGTGCTGCGTTGTCAGTCTTTTCCATTGTCTTACTCATTCCAACTATCCCACACTTTTTCATTTTTCCTCCGGATTGACTATTGCGGCAGTCAGCAGTATTGCCTGGGTTTGACTGTCAAACAAAACCAGAACAAACGGATGATCAGCGTAAAACTTGTTGTATTTTACTGCTTGCGGTCGTATTGCTTCCGCTTTGGGGAGCGCAATTGTAACAGCAGCGACTTCGGTTCCAGTTTCATCAAGAGAAAGTTTCACAACCTGGCGGGCTTGGCTTATATAAGATGGTGAATTTTGAATCATACACAGAGAGCCTCGCCGGGAATCAAATATACTTGTCAAACCAACTGAACTTAATAATGATTTCAAGTCAAGACGGCTTTCCAGTTTCAGTTTTGGCAGTTTTATAATAGTTTTATTGTGGTCTGAACTGTTGCGGATAAAGTGCTGCAAACCTTTGCGAGCCAAATTGCCGGTAACAGTTTTCAGCGAAGATGGCATTTTCACGGTGGTAAGTACCAGCATTTTAAAGCGGTCATCCGCATAATCCAGAATAATTCCATGAATTGTACCATCGTTGTAATAAGGGACATATTTTTCATCATTCATCATATCTACATAACTATGATGTATTGCTTCAAAATTGGATGCTGACGGTGTCATAAAACGCTCTTTTTTTGTCAAATGTTTTTCAAATGGATTGAACCAATTTGCCTTGAAATAAAGCACATTCAAAAGAATCATCATGGGATCATTGGCAAAGTCTTGCGGAGCAAACACGTTATCAAACATATTGCGGCTTTCCCGTTTGATGATTCCATTCAGAACCATCGCACACTCTTTTTTGCGGGTAAGATCCAAACGGTACATCTTGCCTCCGAAAAAATAATTTGCATCCTGAATAAACGGCTGTTTCAGGGTATATTGGCGATCAAAAAGCACCGCATTGAAACTGTTGAATTCAGCTTGTGTTTTCTGCAAAGCAAGTCGAGCATTCCTCAAATCATGTCTGTCTCGACTATACAATCCCAGAACTTCGTTAAGTTGGGATGAATGCAGTTTGGGTGCCCAACCGGTCAACATGCCGAAACACTGCTGGATTCCCCAGGGCGAAAGCATAATATTCTGTCGTGGATTACTGCGATGTGCAGCATCAAAAACTTTTAACAGCGGTTTATCCGGCACTTGTTCAGTCCAGGAAATCGACCGGGATTTTACCCTGATCTTTTGTTCCGGCTCTTGTGCTGCCAAAGTAATGGCGAAAATCACAGCAAATGTAAAAATAAGTTTTTTCATTGGTCAGTCCTTGGTTCTGCCTTGGAAAAGGTGAAAGATTTTACTTTATAATCGTCTACGGTTTCTCCGGCGTGATTTTTGTGTGCCTGATACAAAGATGGAATGGTTTTCAAATGTTCTTTTTCAAATTTCAGCAGCCATTTGGACAGGGCTGAATTTTTGCTGACAGCGATCATTAGCAGATTTTCTCCGAAACGGTTGACTTGGTAAGGTTCTGAACAGTGGCGGAGCAAAAACTCCAAAGCCTCCTGACTTTCTCCGTATATGGCATAAAAAAGCGCAGTTTCACCATTGAAATTGGCTTTGGAAAGGTCGGCATTGTGTTTCAGCAACAACTTTATCATCGGGATATTGCCGTGCAATGCGGCTTCCATCAGGATCGTCCTGCCGCTGGGAGAAGCAGCATTGACATCGGCGCGTTGCTGCAACAGTTTTTCCGCTTGTGCAACATCGGAAGTTGCGGCAAGTTTATACAGTTTTGCTTCCAAAGTTCCGGCTGAATCCGCCCAATCTTCAATCTTTGCCGCCGGAATTTTTTTCAAAGCCTCCGGCGTTCTCCGGAATTTCTTCAACTCTCCGGCAAGACCTTTGGCAATTTTTGCACTGTTGCGTAAAACCGGCATAATATCTTTGGCAGTTTTGACTTCTGGTTCATGCTCCAAATTTCCGACCTCGTTTTTCAGCGGGAAATTCGGCGTTTTGATTTGGTAACGGCGATTCCACTTTTTCAACCAATCAGCTCTTGCTTCACTTTGAAACTGGGCGTTGAAAAAGCGTTCAAAAGATATACTTTCTTCTTCACCATCATACAAATTCAAAGTCACCATATCGCGGGGGAAATCGATCAGCTCCATTTTATACCAGTTTTTCCCGGTAAAAATGGCGGCACTTTCGACTTCCTTATTGACCGGAAAAAGGTCAAACAGTAAAAATTTTCTGCCGGAAGTGTCCATATTCAAACCGACAGGCAAATGCGGGATTTCCACGGCAGAACATTTGCCTGATTCTTCGATATAAAGGGTATCCTTGGGGGTGTCCACACCATCTCTGAAATAGACAGTAAGAGTCTTTCCGGTCGCAGTCGCAAGTTCAAATTTTTTGGCAAAAGTTTCCAACGCTTTGCGCATTCCGAGTGCCAACAGTACCGCCCCCGGATCGCCGTGTGCATACAGGTCTGCCACCGGCAGCAAGAGCGAACCGCAGAATATAAAAGTTAAAATAAGCTTTTTCATTTTTCAGTTATACCAATCATCATACACTTTTTTTATTCCGATAAAGCATCCGACAGATAACACTCCCAAGCCAACCTGCAATTTGAAAGCGTGGTGAACTCGCGGAACATTATATAACGCTCCATAAATCGCTGCTCCGGCAAAGCATATTCCACCTATGCCGAGCAAGATCATTAAAAGCAATTTCAGGGGCTTTTTCATTTTTCCTCCTCCGGATATTTCAATACCACAGCATTGCCGGAATAGCCAATATCCCGCTGCTGCATGAGTAAATTACAAATAATGGAAGATCAAGCAATATCGCACATGTGACCGCCCCGGTTTTCCGCCATACGCTGTTGTTATCCCGCCAGGCGATACGATGCACCTGTGTACCCATTAAGTATGGAGTGTCTTTGGGCCAATCGCTGTAATCCAAATATTCCGGAGCGGGGATCTTCTTCGCATCAGCAGGCAGGGAATTACACTTTTCACACCGATGGGGAAAGCCATTCGGAAAACGCAAAACGGTTTTTTCTTTATGTACTTCCGATAACGGATAAAGACGGTTTTTATCATCTAAATCTCTTACGGCAATCCCCATAACTGCTCCCGGCGAAATGTCCCGGAAAGTTTGAACAGGTGCTTCTATATAGATAAAATCCTTATCCTTATAAAATTCAGCAGATGACAAGATCGCCGCATCAACTTCGATCTGGTCTTCCACAACTTTGTAAAAAATCAACGAAGCGGTCGCCCCGAAGCATCCCGTCAACAACAAACAACCGCAAACTGCAATAAAAGTTAAAATAAGTTTTTTCATTCTTTCAGTTCTTCCAAGCATCATACAGCATTTTTATTCCAACTCCCAACAAAATCGCTTTGGGAATAAATAACACCGACTTTATTTCCTGATATGATAGATTTTTTCCATAAATCACTGCTCCGGCAAGGCATATACCACCGATGCCAAGCGAGATCATCAAAAGCAATTTCAGGGGCTTTTTCATTTTTTCTCCTGTTGTTTTCTTTTTTCAGAACGGATACGGTAGAGCCTTTCGGTAAAGCCGCCGTCTTTTTCAAAATCGGCGGCGAGGCGGGAGATTTGTCTTGCCAGCAGAAATGTTTCCTGATTGATCAAGCAAATCATCGTATTGGCGGCAACTTCTTGCTTGATGGCGTTTTTGTCGGACGAGTCAGACTTGTCGGACAGGTCGGACACTAAACTCGCCATAAGCTGCCGGAGTTGTTCCAATGTTTCAGGACGGGCTTGCCGGATGATTTTTGCCGTTTCTGACTCCGGTTCCCAGATCGGCAAGGTTCTTTGCCGCAAAAAAGAGCGGTAATCTTCGAGCAATTCTTCCTGCGATGCTTTGGCAACATTGGTCAATTTAAGTTCAGTTTTTTTACTGGCGGCACTGGCTTGAGAACCTTCCACAATGTTTGCCACGCCTGACCGTGCTGCTTGAACCATCTGATCAAAAGTCCGGTCTTTGCGGTCAAAATAATGTTCGCAAAAAGCGGCAGTCGCATCATAAATCAAAAGCCCGAGCTTGTACGTAACAAGTTTGCTGTATCCGCCGTGCGGAGGGATCAAATGCTCTGAAGTATCATTGTTTTTCATTTATTCTCCTCTTTGCCGGTAATAAAGATTGCTTTTATGGCATTTTTTATTTTCAACCGCCGGGCGGCAGATTGCTGTTTCTTTTGATATGCATCGGCATTTTCCCATTTGTGAGGGCAATCTTCTCGTAAATCCAATGGGAAACCGTCTATCGGCTTTTTAATGATTTTTATTTTTGCGGGTTTATATAAATGATTTTTCTTCCAATCCATATCCTTGATTCGTTCAAAGATTCTTTCAGGGACAATCAATCCACCATACTCGTACATAGTGTCATAATCAAATGTCCCGTCTACATAAAAGAAAGATGATGAGCCATAATGCAAGCGGTTACATTCAGAACAAAGGTAGCGGCTTGTGGTATCAATACACTTCCCACGGGGTTGAATAGAGTTTAGAGGGCGAATGGTCCCCCATTCATCACAAAGCTCTCCAGGCTGCAAAAGGTTGGTGTCAAAATAGTTTTCTTCGCAATTTATCTTTTCATGAGGATAATACAGATTGCCCATAGAAAAGTTTTTCAGTACATCATCCCATCCCAATTGTTCGAGAAAACTTTTTTTTGCGATTTTCACAGAAAAATGATGATTATATACCATATCGGATATGATTAAATCATACACACTCTTTTTGCTCAATAATTTCGGATCTGCCAGAACAGCATCCGGACAACGGTCGATGGGATAAAATTGCCGACACGAATGACAAACGTTGAAGTTATCTAATAAAATCTTACCGTAGATATATTCATTTCCACGTGGTACAATATCATACATGTTTTTCATTCTATCTCCTCGACCGGATATTCATTTGGCTGGATGACTCTTTTAGGAAAGAATTTGGCTTGATAATATTTTTTACTTTCGCCGTTCAGAGGGGTGAGTTTATTCCATTGCGGAACTTTTATCACCTTTTGCGGGAAGCGTCCGGCAAAAGCACCTTTGTCTAAAATACAGGTTTGAATAAATCCCCAACCGTGACGGTGAAAATGTTTGCTTTTGAAATCAGGCAGAGCAGATAATTTTTGCGAAAAAAAACGGATTTCCCGACTGGCGGGATCAGCGATTACCACCAGAATATCATCATCTTTTTCCGGAGAAACTAAACAAATCTCTTCGTACATCACTGAAGAAAACGGCTTCCACTCCGGCATCCAACGGTGCGAACCTCCGATTTCTCCGCCGACACGCCGAAGATAAAGAGCGAATTCAGCAGGCCAAATTATCTTTCCATCGCGACGGTACAATACTGCTATTCGGCAGGAAACAGCCGCCTTGCGTAAAAAACCTTTATTTAAAAATCTTTGGAGTTGTTCATTAGTCAGTTCTCTGCTTGGAACTTCGCTCAATCCGCCTTTATTCGTTTTAATCAGCCAACCGGTATCTTTTTCATAAGGAATTTCTGCGGGAATATCAAAATAAAAAATCGTTCGCGGCGTTGAATCACTGTTTGCATCAACATATTCTCCGACTTCCGCTTTGATCGAATTGCTCACTCCGGCAACGACCATGACCGGCAGCAGCACTATTCCGTACATCTCCATGCACCCGGTCAGGAGCAATGCCCCCAAGACCACAAATATAAATAACAGATTTTTCATTTCCCGTCCTCGTCTTTGCCCCACGGAATGAAGAAGATGTGCCCGCCGCCATCGTGTTTTTCCAATAATCGCCAGCAGAATGACCAACTGTCGCCTTTAGCGGTTTCCATGATCTTGATAAAGGGGAAGAATTCCCACTTTACCTCATCCTTGAAACGGTGATAGGAAAAGAATTTATACAGCAGCGAAAAACGGCGGCTGTCGGCATCCTTGCGGTTGCGGAAAAGCAATCCGCATAATACTTCATAATCATACATTTCCGGAGAATGTTCAGAGTGCCACAGCAGAGTTGCCAGCACCCGGCAATCATATTTTCCATCTTTCAATTCAGATTTCCACAACAACCCATAAGGAAAAATCTCCAGAGAATGGCGGGGGATATCTTTGTAACTTTCAAACTCTA
>SUVX01000125.1 GCA_015061725.1 Lentisphaerota bacterium | reverse complement strand
TAAAAACGACACATCCTTACGCCCGCAAGGGCGCACTTCACGCATTTTTGACAACGGTCAAAAATGCTCTTCACACCTTCACATCTTCACTCAATCAGCGTTCACGCTGATTGAACTTTTGGTTGTTATCGCCATCATTGCCATTCTGGCAGCAATGCTCATGCCGGCTTTGCAGAAAGCGCGCGAGAGGGGCAAGACCAGTTTCTGCCAGAGTAATATGAAAAACATCGGTACCGCAAGCACGATTTATTCCCAGATGCATGATGACTGGATCGTTCCCGGAACGATGCCGCCTTTCGGTTACAACAACAGTCCCGACCGGAAGGGTGTCTGGTACCGTATCCTCGGCGGTGTCGGCGGCGGAACCAATTACGGTATCACCGGCAAGTGGCATCAGTGGAGTACCCATATTTACATGAGCGGTATGCTGCACTGTCCCAGCGGTATTGATGATTTGCTCAACGGAGGCACGCCGATCAGATGGAATTATGTTGACTATGTTATCAACTACGGACTTTCCGGACACTATGTCAACAACAATCTGGTCAGCGGAGCAATGCGTAAGACCAATGTTGCAAAATATCCCTCAAAGGTTATATTTGCGACAGAGAGAATGCCTTACGGCGAATACATCGGTATCAACAGAGTTGTTGAAGTCGGTTACAAACACGGCACGTCTGATCCCAGAAGAGAAAAGACGCCCTCAGTGACCAACGGTTCTCCTGAACCATATTACTATCTGACCGGAACTGCCAACTTTGTTTACCTTGACGGACACGTCAGCAACAAGGGAATAAGGGATTTGCCTTCTGTTAAAAATATGTATGCGGCTTTTACCAGTGCTGATATTCTTGAGTGCGGCTTTGACCGCAACAATTATGTGATTTTGAAACCATAATATAAAGAAATTAAAGGTTGTAAGATGTTGTCTTTAAAAAGATTCTTTTTATTGCTGACTGCCGCTGCGTCGTCTGTTGTCTGCGCACAGGAGCTTACTGTTCCCGCTGATTTGAAAGGCTGGAGAATTTCAGGAAAAGTTACGGCAGATAAGGAAGTTAAACTTTCAAAAAATTGTTCTCTGCGTCTTGAAAATAATTCCTGGGCGCGGAAAGAGGTCATCCTTGAAAAGGGCAAACAGTATCTGCTCAAATTTTCCGTCAAGGGTGAAAATCTTGACAAAGGAGCGCGGATTATTTTGAACAGTCCCGGCGTTAAGCGTTGGTATCCTGTTTCCACCCGGAGCGACAAATTGCAGGACAAGGGGACTTTTGACTGGAAAAACGGTTCCGGACTTCTTGATCCGGCAGTTCTCGGCGGCACAAAGGTCGTCCTTGAATTTAAGAACTACGGAAAAGGAAGTGTCCGCTTTGATAAAATCAGTCTGGTTGAAGTTAATACAAAACTTCCCGGAAACTGGAAAAACTATTACGGAACAGCGGTTTTTATGGATAAAGAGACGAAACTCTCTGACCAATCCATCCGTCTGAACGGACAGGGACGCGTTGAAAAACTTTTTGATTTGGAAGATGATGCGGAATATGAATTGACCTTTTACATGAAAGGTGAAAATGTCAGCAAAGGCAGCAAAAACGGTGCGCAGGTCCTTATTTGCGGCGGCGACAGAAAAGCCTGGGCACGCGCAGCAACCAATAACAAAGGTACGCCTGAATACGGAACCTTTGACTGGAAAAAAGGTTCCCGCAGATTTACCGGAAAATACTTCAAGAGCAATAAAATTTATATCATGCTGACACTTAACGGCAGCGGAACTGTCTGGTTTGATAAAGTGGAACTTAAAAAACTCGGCAGTCTGAAACAAAAAGGCTCATTCCGCAACATCAACAGTAAAGAAATCAAAAAATATGCCTTTTACCCCGGTGGTGTTTCCGGTTTTTTCAAACCGGGAGAAAAAATTGTTCTCAATCTGGAATTGGAGGGCAAAGGCGATTACAACTGTCTGATTGCTGTTAAAAATTTTTCTACGGGCAGAGAGGTTTGCAAACCGCTTGCAGGCAGGATAAAAGCACCGGGCAGGGCGGAGTTCGATCTGCCGGGACAGAAAAATGGATACTATACAGCTGAAGCAACATTGTTTCAGAATAAAAAAAAAATCGGCACTGTCCAGTGCGGTTTGATCGTTGCGCCTGAGTTCGGCAAACGCGATCCTTTTTTTCAGTTCGGTTTCGGCGTTTATCCTGAGTTGCACGATGCTTTCAAGCGGACGGGGGCAGGTGCGGTCATCATCAAATTCAAGTCAATGGAAATGGAGCAGGGAGATCCTGTTAAGTACGTTGACAGGCAGTTGAACGCAAGCCGGGTGTTCCTTGACTCAGGAGAGTTTAAACTGGGATTCAGCATCGGTGCCACCTTGCGGCAGTTATCCGATCCGCAGGCCGTTTCTGCCGGAAAACCCGTATTGACCGATAAACACGTTGATAATATCATCAAAGGCTTGACCCATGCCGCCATTCAGACCAAAGGAAAAGTCAGAGAGTGGAGTATCGGCAGTGAGATACCCTCTGCGGCGACCATTCCCCGTTATGTGGGGACATGGAGTGAGGCGATGTATCACAGCATGGTCATTACCCGTATGGCATCAAGGATCGGCAAAAAGATCGATCCGAAACTCAAAGTTTTCTGGGGCGGCAACAACATTCAGCGATATACTGAGAGTATCGACCGCATCGTTTTCGGTGATTTGGCAAAGGATGTGGACGGTTACTTTATTGATGCCTATACCGGCAACTGGGATATGACAAAAGGCGGGTATTCCATACCGGAACAATCTTTGCGTTCATTCTACAAAGAGGCATCAGAACTCTCTGAGAGCATGGGGAAGGGGACTGCCATCAAAAATGATGAAACAGGATACTCTATCAATTACGGTTCCCGTTACGACAGCGGTCTGGCACTTGTCCAGGCGGAGTTGACCGCAAGAACCATCATCCTCACCCGTGCGGCTGATGTCATTTGTTTTGAACTGCACATGCCCGCTTATCACGCGATTTGGAAACTGCGTAATGTCAAGGACTCCGACGGCTGGATGACCACCATCTGGAAACCGGTCATTGCAAAAAGCGGTATCAAAGATGTTCCTCTGATCGGCGGCGCGGCTTATACGACCGCGGCGCGGCATCTTTCTTTTGCAAAAATTTCGCGCGAAATCGTTTCCGGACTTAATTACGCCTGCATTTTCGTCAAACCCGACGGAAAAACTCTCTGCGCCGTCTGGAATACCGAAGGAAAAGTCTCTCTTTCTCTTGATTTGCCTCAGGATGTCGCGGCAACGGATATGACAGGATTTGAATTCAGTCTTAAAAAAGGTCAAAACAAACTGAATATTTCCACGGCTCCGGTTTACCTTGAAAGCCGTATTTCTCCGGCAGCGTTTGAGAAACTGCTTAAAAAAGCCTTTGCCGGAGCGACACCGCCGCTGAAAATTGCGGCAAAACGCCACAGTCTGACACAGACAACGCTTTTTGTGCAGAATCCCGGCGGAGATTTGACGGATATTGAAATTGCAAGCAAAGGTAAACTGCTTAAAAAAGTGAAAGTTTCTCCCGGCATGAGTACCCATATTGTACCGCTGGCAGACAGTTATGAAGTTTCTGCCAACGGCAAAACTTATTCCGTCAAACCGGATAACAGTTTCATTTTTGTCAAACGCCTTGCCCGTAAGCCGGTGTTTGACGGCAGCGGTTCTTATCTTGCGGGGATAACTGCTTGCAAACTGCGCGTTCCCTCTGACGTCTATCCCCGCGAGGCACTTCAGCCGGAACGGGCATATTTCAAAAGTTCTTTCAATCCCAAAGGACACAACTTTTCTGCGGATTATTTTCTTACCTATGATGAAGAAAATCTTTATATCGCTGTAAAAGCCGATGATAAAGAACATCTTAATAAAGTTGTCAACGGCTATCTCTGGGAGGGTGACAGTATCCAATGGGTCTTGTCAGAAAAGGATATTCCTCCGGCGGATATCCGTCCCGGCAATATGAAACAACGCGATTGTATCAGCGAACATAATTACGGACTCGGATTAACCGCACGCGGTACAGAGTATTACAAGTATCTGGGAAAATCCGGGCGCAAAAGTTATCCCTGCCGGATCACCCGCAAAAACGGTATCACTTTTTATGAAGCGGCTCTGCCGTGGCGTGACACGGGATTTGCTCCCGGTTCCGGTCAGGCGATACGTTTCAGTCTGGTTGTGTTCGATAAAGCAAGGGTTTCCGATAAAAGCAGTTCCTACTGTCTTGCTGTTACGCAGGGCGTTTCAGGCGGTATGGATGCCGGATTTTACCGTTTGCTCGTATTTGAAAAATAAGATATCAGGGGACGATCATATATGAAAAAATTTCTTTTACTTGCAGCGGCAGTACCGCTTTTAGCGGCGTCTCTGGAATTTGACAGCGTATTCCAAAGCAACATGGTGCTCCAGCGGGGCGTATCAGTTCCGGTCAGCGGCAAAGCACTTCCGGGAGAAAAGATAACGCTTTCCTTTGCCGGATACATCCTCAAAGGAACAGCGGGAAAAGACGGCAGATGGCGCGTTGTTCTGCCTGCGCTGGAAGCATCAAAAGAGAACCGTTCCATGATTCTTCAGGGAAAAAATAAAAAAGTTATTCTGAAAAATATTTTGACAGGTGAAGTCTGGTTCTGTTCCGGTCAGTCCAATATGCATTGGAAACTTTACCAGAGTCTCAACGGCAAAGAGGTTTCCGCACAAAGCAATTATCCACTGATCCGCACGCTGGTGGTCGATGCCAATACCTCGGTAAAACCTGTGGAAACTTTCAAATCGTCCTGGCGGTCAATAACTCCCGCCAATGCCGGTAAACTTTCCGGTGTCGGTTTTTATTTTGCCCGCGAACTTCACCGGAAATTGAATATTCCCATCGGTCTTGTCTGTGTCACCAGAGGCGGAACCATGATTGAACCCTGGACTCCTGCCGGCGCCTGGGAGTCTTATCCTGCCGTTAAAAAACAGGTTGAAAAAATTTACCGGAAAATACCCGGAAAAAAGCCGCGTTTGCAGGACAGTACACAGAATCAGCCTCATTTGATTTACAATGGCGCCGTTCATCCTTTGCGGCATATCACCTGCCGCGGTGTGATCTGGTATCAGGGGTGTTCCAATGTCTGGAATGATACAGAAGAGATTTACTTCCTTAAACAGAAAGCTCTCTTTGAAGGTTGGAAAAAGGCTTTCAATGCGCCTGAACTCAAATTTTATTTTGTTCAGCTGGCGCCTCTCAAACGTCCGGCACAGTATGTCCGGAAACACGTTGACATCTGGCTGGCGCAGCAGCGTTTTGCAGATTCTGATAAAAATGTGAAAATGGCGGTCATCAATGATGTGGGAGATTTAAACGATATCCACCCCGTCAATAAAGAACCCGTCGGCAAACGTCTTGCCGCCTTTGCCCTCAAATATGATTACGGACAGAAAATCAATGCAGACTTTCCGCGTGTAAAAAAGGCTGTATGCAAGGGCAGAACAGTTGAACTTCTGTTCAGTCATGCCAACGGATGGAAGTCAACAGACGGTAAAGCCGTTCAAAATTTTGAACTTGCAGGACACAATGGCAGATTTTATGCGGCAAAGGCAGAAATTTCAGGAAAAGTATTGAAAATTTCCTCTCCGCAGGTCGATAAACCGGCAGCTTTGCGGTATATGTTCAATGCCTGCAAAACCGGCAATCTCCTGAACGATGCCGGATTGCCTCCCGGAACTTTTGAAATAAAACTGCCGTACTCTTCCCGCTGAGGGAAGAGTTTTCAAAGGCTTTTTACGTCACACTGAAAATCAGGCTTCACTTTCAGTCAGATTGGCTTTGCGCGCTGCCAGAAAAAGCGCATGCCGGCTGTCGATCGGAATCTTTCCTTTTTTATTCTGCTGATAATCGGCAATTGCTTTGATATCTTCGGCAGTGAGTGTCAAAACAAACTCTTTACCGTTGCGGGTCAAATGATTTTCCCCCACGGCAAACAGCCGGAAGGGTTTGGGGTGATCCTGCTCAAAGTGTAAATCACTCAATGCAAGATTGTCAAAAATGGTGTAACTCATGTTTTGGGGGCTTTCTTTTGGTTGTCCGACTGGTCTGACAGGTCAGACTTGTCCGACAAAAAAAACGCTTGACTTTTCAAAAAAAGGCACAAAAAAGCACACAGGCATTTTTGCCGGTGTGCAAAATCTAAACTTGATTATGGCGAAAAAAGGCGTAAAAAAAGCACACAAGTTTTTTCAACAGTGTACTTTTTTCAGCTGTGATTGAAACAGCTCAAGACACAGATTTGGTGTCCTTTTTTCTGAATGATGATTTTTTCGCGGTCAACAAGAAAATGTTTTTTATCCATGACTGCCTTTTCACCTCTTAACAAAGTACGCCGCTTTTTTTTGAAGGCTCTGTTCCCTATACGGGCAGATATATTCTTACTTGATAAAATACCCCGCTTTTTGAAAAGGCTCTGTTCCCTATACGGGTAGATAATTACCCGTAGGGTACTGTTCTTACTTTATAAAGTACTTCGCTTTTCTTGAAAAGGGTTGGGGTTTGGGGAAGGGGAAAACTTCTTTTCTCGTGAAAAGAAGTTTTCCCCTTCCCCAAGAACCATCTACCCTTGTCA
>SUVX01000124.1 GCA_015061725.1 Lentisphaerota bacterium | reverse complement strand
TTTTTGAAAGAAAAGTCCTCCTGCGCCAAGGCTATGGAGGAGAACGGGAATAGGAAAAGAAAACTTCGGTGCCGACGTTCGGCTTTTTCCCGTGAAAAAAAGTTGTCTTTTCCCCTCGCATCCAGCCCCTTTACTCTCATAGAACTTCTTGTCGTTATTGCCATCATCGCCATTCTCGCAGCGATGCTCATGCCCGCCTTGCAGCAGGCGCGTGAAGCAGGCAGAAACGCCAACTGCGTTGCCAACTTGAAAACCCTCGGCAACTGGTGGCAGCTTTATACCGATGACAACAACGGCGAACTGATGGCGGCGCGCTTTCAACCTGTTTGGAACAACGGCGGTTATCTTCAATGGTATGAATATATGTTCGTCACCTACACCAGAAGCGCAACCACAAAATCCGGTTTTGCCGAAGCCGGACGCGCCAGCAAAAACTTCTGGTGTCCCAGTGACGGCATGAGAAGAGAACGGTATGCCTCAATTCCGATTCCGCTTTCTTACGGTTATAACATCGGTTTGGGAGTCACCGGTATTCCTTTTACCTCAACTGCAAGTTTTTATCTGCGCAAAGTCCGCCCCGGTCTGCCCAACCTCAACAAAGTTATTGTTTCCGGAGATGCCTGGTCCTATTTCCGTTTCCCCGGCAATGAAAGCAACTGGGGCAGCGGCGTAAGTTCTGTTGAGTATCTCCACAGCAGCAACAAAGCCTGTGTCGGCAAATTCGGCGCCCACAAGGACCGCATGAATCAGCTCCACCTTGACGGACACGTTGAATCGCGCAACTTCTTTTATTACAACGGTTCTTCAAACGGTTCCGATTTGTGGAACACAACTGCCGCAAACGTTTACCAGAAATTCCATCTGTAAAAAAAAGGATAAAAGTTCTCTATGAAAAAGCGTTATGCCGTCTGCGGCGTTTCCGGTCGCGCCCTTGCGATGTGGATTCCCCCCATTTACAAAAAATTCAGCAAAGAAGCGGAGTTGGTCGCTCTGCTTGACAGCGATCCCCTGCGGTTTGAAGTTGCCAACAAAGTCGTTCCCGAAACCTCAGGAGTCCCCGGATATCTCCCTGAAGAATTTGATAAAATGCTCAAGGAAACCCGTCCGGATGTCCTCATCGTCGCAGGCGTTGATGTCACACACGCCAGATATATCTTGAAAGGATTGGAAAATAATCTGGATATCGTCGCAGAAAAACCCATGACCACCAACTGGGAAGATGCCCTCAAAATCCGCGAAGCCGAAAAGCACTCAAAAGGCAAAGTTATCTGCACTTTCAACTACCGCTACACCCCCGTCACCCGGCTCCTGCGCGAAATGCTCCTTGAGAAGAAAGTCGGAAAAGTTACCAATATTGACCTTACCTGGTACATCGACATCCATCACGGCGCAAGTTACTTCAACCGCTGGAACCGTATGCGGGAAAACTCCGGCAGCCTTTCCATCCACAAATCCAGTCACCACTTCGACCTCATCAACTGGCTGATTGACGGCATCCCCGAAACCGTTCATGCCATGGGCGCACTCAATTTTTACGGTCCGGATGCCCCCTTCAATCCCTCAAAAAAAGACGGAAGACACTGCAAAAGCTGCGCCGAAGCCGACCGCTGCGCCTATCACCGCCGCTGGAACTCCCGTTCCACTTCTGCCGAAATTCAGGATGACCATTTAAGTACCATGGCGCTGGCTGACAACTGTTACACCAATTACAGTCCCGATATGTGTATCTTTGACTCCGAAATCAATATCTTTGATACCTTTATCGCCAATGTGAAATACACCAACGGCGTCCTGCTCAACTACTCCGCCAACTTTTCCACCCCCTACGAGGGATACCGTCTTGCCATCAACGGTACCCACGGCAGAATTGAAACCGAATGCTGGGGCGGCGCAGGCGCAACAGGATTCCCCTCCCCCGCAAGTGAACAGCAATATGTTGACTATTTTCCCATCTTCGGTTCCAAACAGCGCCTCTGGGCAGTCAAAGCCTCCGGCGGTCACGGCGGCGGTGATCCCCTCATTCAGGAAGATGTATTCCTGGGCGTCGATCCCCTCCGTCCCTACAAGATCCTCGCCGACTCCTTTGACGGTCTTGCCGCCATCGCCATCGGCGACGCCATCTTCAAATCCATCAAATCCGGCGAAATCATCCACCTTCCGCTTTTTTTGCGGTAGAAAAAAAAGCTTGGCAAAAAAAAGCGCGTAGCGGTCGGGTGCGTTGCCCGACCGGTCAGGGGGACTGAATGTCCCCCTGACACCCCCCGGCGCGGCGGCTGGCTTTACAAGCCTCGCCGCCGTTACCGCAAGCATACCCCACCGGCACATCTGCCCCCCGCCCAACCTCACTGCGCCACGCAAACCCACGGGGTATCACATGGCGCACCAAAATTGTCAGACAAGTCAGACAGGTCAGACAGGTCAGACACAAGCGCCACACCGCCGCCGCCCGCAAACCGCCGTTGCCATCAAACCGCCCCGTGTTACCCTGCGGTAACTCTTTGCCCCCCGAGCCCAAACAGACAGTGGCACAGCAAACCCACGGGGTATACAGTGGCGCCCCAAACTTGTCAGACAAGTCAGACAGGTCAGACACAAGCACCACACCACCGCAACACGCACACCGCCGTTGCCATCAGGCAAGCACACCCCAGCGGCATATCATCACCCACGCCACACCACCGCAACACGCACACCGCCGTTGCCATATCAAAAACGAGGCACTTGCATTTTTTATTTTACATGCTAAATTAATATAGGTTTAAAATTTTTGGTGTAACGTTAAATCAACTTTTAAAACAACTTTATGGCAGCCAATTTAACCGATGTTGCGCGTATGGCAGGCGTATCTCCGACGCTTGTTTCCGGCTATATCAACCGCCGGAAAGAGGTCCGTATGTCGGAGTCTACACGTCTGCGTATAGAAAATGCCCTGCGCGAACTGGATTATCACCCAAACCGCTTTGCCCGCAAACTCAGAACCGGCAAAAGCCATTTGATTGGGGTCTGCGGACTTGCAGGCAATGAAGTCGGCACAGCAGAAAGACGTTTTTTTGCAGCTTCTCTTGAAGAAAAAGGATACCGCATGATGCAGGGGTCAAGCTCCGGAGATGAAAAACTCCTGCGCGAAGAGGTCCTTGAACTGCTCAGTCACGGCTGCGACGGATTGATTTTGCGTTTAAGTCCGATGTCAGAAGAATTTGCCGTTTTTGTCAATTCTCTGGAGTGTCCTGTTGTGTGCATAACGCACCCCGATTTCCCTGAAATCATCAAAGACAAAACCGTTTCTTACGATAATGCCGCAGGTATCCATGCGGCAATGACCTATCTGCACAATCTCGGTCATGAACACGTTCTGCTTGCGGCAAAATACTGGAAAGCCTTTTCCACCGGTCCCCGTGCCACTGCGTTCAGAACATATCCCAATTTTTCTGAAGAGAGAATCAAGTGTTTCAACTCCCTTGACGATATCACACCTGAGCGTGTGCTTGAAATAAAAAAATCTCTTCCGCAATGCACCGCATGGATTTGTCTTAATGATATGACGGCATTGAAAGTTATCCAGTGCTGCAATGAAGCAGGGATTCAGATTCCGCAGGAACTTTCCATCATCGGTTCCGATGATTGCGAAGCGGCAAAAGTGGCAACGCCTGCGTTGACTTCGATCCATCAGCCCAGTGAAGAGGTCTGTCAGGCGGCGCTGACTCTGCTTTTCAATCAGCTGTACGGAAAAAATGCTCCTTACAAAAAAACCGTTCCCGCAACTTTGACAGTGCGGAAAAGTTGTATATCTCCTGACAAAACAATTTGAACTTTTTAATATAAAGGAAAAGAAAAATGAGTAAACCCAGAATTGCCATCGCAGGTTTCGGACAGCGGGGAAAAACCTTCGTTGAACTGGCACAGGGCGAAAACGACATTGAACTGGTCGGCATCTGTGATAACAATGCTTCCAGACTTGAAAGTTTCGCACGCAAACACAAATGTACCGCACCGCTTTACACGGATTTGGAAAAGATGCTTGATGAAACAAAACCTGAAGGTGTCGTCATAGCTGTTCCTGATTTCAAACACGCTGAAGTGGCTGTTGCCGCAATGAAACGCGGCTGTGCCGTTCTGCTCGAAAAACCCATGTCTCAAACAATTGAGGGCTGCAGAGAAATTATCAAATACGCCAAAGAAAGCCGGGGCGCACTTTTGGGATTCGTCCTGCGCGGACACCCCGTTTACCGCAAAATCAAAGAACTGCTTGATGATAAAATCATCGGGCAGGTCATGAATCTTCAGGCGGATGAAGAACTTTTTGTACTCCACGGCGCAAGTTACATGCGCCGCTGGCACCGGCACGTTGCAAACTCCGGCGGATTCATGCTCGCCAAATGCAGTCACGATATTGATATCCTCTCATGGCTGATCGGTGAAAACCCCTGCCGGGTCTCTTCTTTCGGGTCTTTAAGTTACTTTACCAGCGACAAACTGAAACACGAATTCTGTTCAGAATGTCCCGATAAAGACTGCCGTTTCCGCTTTGCCGGAGAAATGGTCTATATGAACGAAGATGAAACCGCCAATCCCTCAAAATACGGTTTTGACCGCTGTGTCTACACCAAAGATAAAGATGTCATCGATCATCAGGTCGTCAACTTTGAGTATCCTTCGGGCATTACGGCAACGTTTTCTCTCGACCTCTTTGCACCCGTTCCCAAACGCACGCTCAAAGTCATCGGTTCCACCGGATACATTGAGGCTGATACCAAAGCCTTTACCGTCAATGTGGCTTTTTCCGATGGCAGAGAACCAATGAATTTTCAGCTTACACAGGATAATGACAGCGGTCACGGCGGCAGCGATCTCACACTTTTCCGCAACTTTATCGAACTTGTCCGCGGCAAACAGGTCGTCAAGGCTGGCGTTGAAGCGGGACTTGCGTCCACCGTCGTCGGAACTGCCATTGAAGAGGCAAGAAAAGAACGCAAAGTTGTGGAAATTCCCGCAGAAGCATACGAGTGATAAATATGAAAAAACTGTTATTATCCATATTCTTTCTCTCCGGTGCGGCACTTTCCGCACAGGTTGCGCTCAAAGCTGATTTTGAACGTAATACGGGATATCTTTACTCAAAAGGCGGCACCGTCAAAGCCGTTCCCGCTTCCGGCGCAAAAAGCGGAAAAAAGGTTCTCTCTTTCAAGGCGGGAAACAAAGAAACCGTTTTGACCAGTGGTACGATGATGAGTTCGCAGTTTGCCTCCCCCGTTGTACGTTTGACCTTTTTTGCAAGGGGAAACGGAACCATCTCTCCGGGACTGTCCGACGGGATTTATCTTGGAAAAGGAAAATACAAATATAAATCCTATGACAGCAAAGAAAAAATCACCCTCACCGGTCAATGGCAGAAAATATCCTTTGAAAAAGATTTCAAGGGAACTGCCCCGGTGGGTGTCTATGTGAGAATCCGTTTAAGTGCCGCAGGCGCTGCTGAAATTGATGATCTGCTCCTTGAAACAGTTGAGGACAAATCCGTCAAAATTTCAGCAGGAACGCCCGGAAGTATTCTCAAAGCAGGAACGCCCCTGCCCGTCTGCAAATTCAAAACAACTCCGGCAGATGCAGAAGTAACAAAATTATTCATCGCACCCGACCGGTCCTTTTCAGCGCATTCCCCTGCCCGCACGGAGCCGGGACTTTACCGCGCGGCGGCAACGGTAAAGGGAAAAACGGCGGAAATTCTCTTTTCAGTTCTGCCGCAAAAACAGTATGATGCGACTGTTCAGGCGGCGAAAAAAATCAAGTTCAAAGAAAAAACGCGAATCCTCATTCTGGGCGACAGTATCCATGACCGCAACCGCGGACGCAATACGGCGGATAAACTGCTTTTCTGGTTCAATAAATTTCAGCCGGGAAAAGTTGAAATCCGCAACGCCGCCGTGTCGGGAGATTACATCACCCTCATTGAATCACGCCTCAACGGCAAAGCACGCAAGCATGAAGTCAAAAAATATGCCGGACTTTTCAACAAACCTTATCAGATTATTTTCATTGCCGTCGGCAGCAACGACAACCGCACATGGCGCAAAGATGATTACAAAAAACCGCTGGTTTCCTTTGCTGAGCAGACGGCATCCATGACAAGAGTCATCAAGTTTCTCAAAGAACGCAATCCCGGCGCAAGAATCATTCTGCTTTCTCCTGTTGCCGCACACGAAGCCTATCAGGAAAAGCGCGCCTCAAATGCCTCAAAGCGCAATCAGCCTTATGTCAAATTCGGCGTTCCTGCGCTGACCCGTCAGGGTATTGCCTCCCAGAGACAGGCGGCAAAGGCAACCGGAGCTGAATATCTTGATTATTATGAAAATATGCGGAAAAATTGCGATGCAGCATTCTTTGCCCGCAATGATGTCATTCATCTTGACGAAAAGGGTTTCAGTTATCTTGCACAGAAAATCCTTGAATATCTGGCAACAAAACAGTAATAAGGGGGAATTTAAAAATGAAACAACAGAAGCACTTTACTTTGATTGAACTTCTCGTGAATGCTGCTTGTAAAACAGGTGTTTTGTATAACCGCTGCGGCATGCTGTTATCAAAGGGCGGCGCGTTTGTACGGATGAGTACGGATAAGTACGGAATGGTACGGAGTCAGGCGCCGCAGA
>SUVX01000029.1 GCA_015061725.1 Lentisphaerota bacterium | reverse complement strand
CAGAACGCGAATAGGAGCAAGACAAAAGCACACCTTTTTGAATCATCTTTTGCTGATTATCTCAATATTTTACGATTTTTTTGCAAATATAACTTGACAAATGTTCTCTCATAGGAGAAAAGCGAAGCATTTGTAAAGGGTTTTGTTCTCTATCGTGTCTGATATTTTTTATTTGACTGTTTACAGAACTTTTGAGAAAAATTCTTTCACGCGGGGATTTTCCGGATTGCGGATAACTTCATCCGGCGTTCCGTCCGCAACGATTTTTCCCTGATCCATAAAAATCACCCGGTTGGCAACTTCTGCGGCAAATCCGATTTCATGGGTCACGACCACCATGGTCATTCCTTCATTTGCCAACTCTTTCATCAAAGAAAGAACTTCTCCGACCATTTCAGGGTCAAGCGCAGAAGTCGGTTCGTCAAAAAGCAGCACATCCGGATTCATCGCCAGAGCGCGGATGATGGCAATACGCTGTTTCTGTCCGCCCGAAAGCTGATTGGGATAAACATCGCGTTTTTCAAAAAGTCCGATACGTTTCAAAAGCATATCCGCTTTTTCAGCCGCCTCCTGTTCCGTCGCCCTGCCCGTCTTGACCGGCGCAAGCGTGATATTCTGATGTATCGTCAAGTGCGGAAAAAGATTGAAGTGCTGAAATACCATGCCCACCTGCTGACGGAAATGATTGAGTTCTTTTTCGCCTTTACCAAGACGTTTTCCCTTGAAGACAATCTCTCCGCCCGTAGGCTTTTCAAGCAGATTCAGACAGCGCAAAAGCGTGCTTTTTCCGGATCCGGAGGGACCTACAATGAAAACAACTTCGCCTGTTTTGATCTGCGTACTGACATGATCCAATGCGATAATTGCGGGATACTGTTTGACCAGTTCTTTTACTTCAAAAATCGTGTCACTCATTTCTCTTCAACCTCTTTTCAAAAACGGCAAGCAGTTTGCCCAGCACCATAACGACAATCAGATAGACCAGCGCGACCGCCAGCAGCGGGAAAAATGCGTCATAGGTCTGACTGCGGATAATATCTCCGCCTTTGGTCAGATCCTGCAAAGCAATGTAGCCGGAAACACTGGTTTCTTTCAGAAGAACGATAAATTCGTTTCCCAGAGAAGGCAGTACGGATTTGACCGCCTGCGGCAGAATGACAAAACGCATGGACTGCCAATACCCGAACCCGAGACTCCGTGCCGCTTCCATCTGCCCCTTGTCAATAGAAGCAATACCGCCGCGGACAATTTCAGCCACATACGCTCCGGAGTTGATTCCGAATGCGATGATTGCAACAAAAACTTTATCAATATCCACCGAACTGAAGATGACAAAGTAGATAATCAGCAGCTGTACAACAACCGGTGTCCCGCGAATAACTGTAAGGTACAGACGGCACAGCCAGTCCAGCCATTTGAGACGCCCCGTCTGTTCAGACATGTTGCGGATAACGGCAACGGCAAATCCGATGACAAGTCCGATGGCAATGGCAAACACCGTCACCTGAAGTGTGATAAAAAAACCATCCAGCAGATAATAATAACGCTGTGCCGTGAGAAAATTCAATGCAAAAGACTGTTTCATTCTGTTCCAGAAGCCATTGGCATCAACCACGACGTTTCCGGCAGACTGCGAATGAGCCTCTTTATACATTTTGATAATCTGAGCGACCTCTCCGGATTTCAGCATCTTTTCAAGTTCAGCATTAAATCCGTCAAGCAGTTCTCTGTTGTTTCTGTTGAACGCAAAGGCATATTCCTCAAAAGTAAGAGGTTCAGACAGTCTTTTAAGAGAAGGACGCTGTTTGACGTAAACTTCAGCAGGCTCCGTATCAATGACGATTGCATCCAGTTTTCCTGAAAGCAATGCGGCAACGGCGACGGCGGAATCCTTGTAACGCTGCGGTTCGCCGATATGTTTTGAAACATACATATCTCCCGTGGTTCCGTGCTGAACACCGACTCTTTTGCCCTTCAAATCTCTGCCTGCGGCAATTTTTGACGTTTGGGGAACGATAATCACCTGTTCTGCAACCACATAAGGAAGAGAAAACGCCACCTGTTTTTTACGTTCTTCAGTCACCGTAATACCCGATGCGGCAATATCCGCCTTGCCTGACTGAACAGCGGCGATCACTGAATCAAAACTCATATCCTGAATTTCAATCGTATATCCCAGACGGGAGGCTATTTCACGGATGATATGCGGATCAATACCCTCTATTTTGCGGTTGGCAACATATTCATAGGGCGGAAATGCCGCATTGGTCACGACGACCAGCTTCTTTTCCGGAGCCTTTCCGCAACCGGAAAGCACACATACCGCAGCCGTCAATAAAAGTAAAAAAATGTGTTTCATAAAAATCCCTGAAAAAAGTATTACATCCAGAACCTGAAACCGAAAAACAAAACGATTCCGGCTGTCAGCGGAATCGTGAAGTTATCATCAAGTTTCAACTGTTTCTGAAAAAGTTCCACCACAGCCGCCGCAACAACGGCAACGGCTCCCCAGATATAACATCTTCCGGAAAGTCCCGAAAGAGCAAAGACAACAGAGACGGCAATGGTTCCTGCGATCACAAATGCGGCAAATCCTTCATAAGACTTGCCGTTGACGGCTTTGTGTTTTCCGAATTTCCGTCCGATCAGGGCGGCAAAAGCATCTCCTGTGAGCATAACAGCCAACCCTGAGGCGGCAATAACAGGGGCAAAAAGAACATTCATCATCAATCCCGCCGCAAGAACCGGCGCTCCGCCGGAAACGATCCATTGTCCGGGTTTGACTTCGTTGCGGAGCATTTTTTTAAAGAGCTTGCCGTAAAGACGCCCCAGATACTTTCCGCCGTTGGCATAATCATGTTCTAAAACAAGTGTCAGCAAAAGAAGCGCGGCAAAAATAAGACAAACGATCCATTGTTTTTGAGCAAGGAGCAGTGTGACAGCAACCATCCACAATGATGACAGGTGAATCAATTTGCGTTTGATTTCTTCAACGTATGATATTTCCATGATACTGATATCCTGCTTTATTCATATATTTCAAAGTAATTTTATTAATATACAGCATTTATTGCAAAAAAACAACCTCTCAGCATTTGACAAAACCGATATGACAGATTAAATTCAATCCGGTACAGGGAACCGTTTTCCGGAAAAATGAAAAATTTTACAGTCAAATCAAACCTGCAGAACGGTAAAACCGTTTGAAAAACAGAATAAAAAGGTATATATTACAAACATTACAATTTTGTAATAATTATACAAGGAATACATTTTCAAAATGTTTGATCTGAAAAACAATATCGGCGCAAAGAGTTTTTCTTTCCGCAATATAAAAGACAACACGGAGTGTGCCGCAGCCATTCAGGCAACAGGCAGCAGAACGGTGGACTTATCAGGCTGTCATGTCAACTTTGATGCTCCGGAGTCCTGGGAAGAAGTCATCAGCATTTATGCTGAAAAAGGACTTTCCATTCCCGGAGTCGGCGTTGCCCTGATGAAAAATGATGAGAAATGGAACCGCCGTTTTTTTGAATTCACCAAACAGGCAGGCGGCAGACTTGTCAGCATAACCTTTATTCCCGATGATATGGAAAAAACCATTGCCTGCGTGGAAAAACTCTGCGAAGAATACAATATGGTAAGCGGTATCCACAATCACGGCGGTTATCACTGGCTGGGCAATACCACCATGCTGGATTACGTTTTTGCACGGAGCAATAAATCCATCGGCCTCTGCTTCGATACCGCCTGGTGTATGCACACCCATCTGGAAAAACCGGTTGAGTGGATGGAGCGTTATTCTGACAGGATCTACGGCGTTCACTTCAAAGATTTTCTCTGGACCCCCAACGGCGACCACACCGATACCGCCGTTGGAGAAGGCAGTCTGGATCTGCCCGCAGTTCTGGCACAATTCAAAACTCTTGAACACGTTGAATCTGCTGTCATTGAATACGAGGGTGCCGATCCTGTGGAACAGACAAAAAAATCCATTGACAACATCAAATCGTTGTTATAATTTACGGAAGTCAAATAAAAAATGATGACAATATCAAATCAAAGTACTGTTCACGGAACTGATTATTCAACACTGACGATTCAGGAAGCGGGAACCACACGGGAAGTTATTCTGGAGCAGAACAGTTACACCATCGGACGCGGTACCGATTGCGGCATCGTCCTTTCAGACAGCAACGTTTCGCGCCATCATGCAAAACTTAACTTTGACGGAAACTCCTGGAGCGTAACGGACTTGCAAAGTGTCAACGGAACTTTCGTCAATGCCTTTCCCGTTACCGACCGCATTCTGAAACACATGGATACCATCCAGATCGGCGGGGCAATGCTGGTTTTCAACAATCCGCACGCATTTGACGGAACGGATAAGTGGAGCAGCGAAGAAAATACGGATAATCCCGGTTTCAATTTTGAAGCCATGCAGCGGGTCATCCGCCGTCTGGAAGAAAATATCGGAGAAGTCTTCAAAGGCAACCCCGGTGTCATCCGCGACCTGATCGTCTGTCTGATGGCTGACGGACACTTGCTGCTTGAAGATGCTCCGGGTGTTGGAAAAAGTCTTCTGGCGCAAACTCTTGCTAAGAGTGTTCAAGCCGTTTACAGAAGAATCCAGTTCACGCCCGATATGCTGCCGTCGGATATTACCGGGATGAATGTTTATGACGATGTCAAAAAGGATTTCCGTTTTCTGCCCGGTCCGATTTTCGGCAACGTGGTTCTGGCGGATGAAATCAACCGCACAACGCCCCGTACTCAATCCAGTCTTCTGGAATGTATGTCCGAAGCAGCGGTAACGATGGATGGCAAACGCCACGTTCTGCCCAAACCGTTCTTTGTCATCGCCACACAGAACCCCGGTGATTATCAGGGTACTTATCCCCTGCCCGAACCTCAGCTGGACCGTTTTCTCATGCGTTTAAGTATCGGTTATCCCTCAAAAGAGGCTGAAAAAGAAATTCTGGACGGTCAGATTTCCGGAGAAGCATTGAGCCGTATTTCTTATGTTATCCGCAGTAATGATATCATCCGCTGTCAGGCGCTGGTTCGTTTTGTGACCGTTTCTGATGAAATCAAAAACTATATTATTTCCATTGCCGATGCGACAAGACACCATGACGCACTGGTCAACGGCACAAGTCCCCGCGCAACACTGGCTCTGATGCGTTCCTGTCAGAGTCTTGCCGCCTACAACGGCAGAAATTACGTCACACCGCAGGATGTACGGAGTATGCTCAAAGTGGTATTCAGTCACCGTCTCAGACTGAAACTCAAAGCCAAGGCAGAGTGGAAATCCGTGGATAACGTGCTTGACAGCATTGCCGACTCCATTCAACTGCCCCATGAGGATAAACTCTGATGTTTTTTTGGGCGATCCCGACACACAGGGGAATACTTCTGCTGCTTCTGGCTGCATCATCAACGGCAGTAGCGTTTGTCAATTCAGGATTGATAACGGCATTTACGGCAGCATCACTGGATGCGATCGTTCTTTCCGGATTTGTCATGGTGCTGTTTTCCTGTACGGGCATGAAACTTGCGCGTTCAGTTGAAGACGGTATCTGCGGAGAAATGCTGTCCGTAACATTTTCTCTTGAAAACAGATTTTTTCTGTTCCGTCAGAGCTGCGTGATTCTGGAAAAATATCCCTTTGTTTTTTCTGAAAAATACGCCTTTGCTTCCCCTGCCCTTGCACCGAAAGAAAAATGTACCTTCACCGTGCAGATCAAAGCAGAAAAACGCGGCAGTTTTTTTCTTGATAAAATCTATCTTGTGACCGGAGACCCCCTCGGACTTTTCAGCAAAAAGAAATGTTTTCATCAGCCGGTACACATAGAAATTTTTCCGCGCGATCTTGCGCCGGATTCTCTTGAAGCGGCAGATAAACGCGGCGGTATCCCCGATGCTGAAGGCCGTCCTCTGGGACATGCCGGAAAGGGCATGGAGTTTTTCGGCGTCCGCCCCTACCGCATCGGCGATGAAATCCGTCACATACACTGGAAATCAACGGCGACCAAAGGCAAACTCATGGTCAAAGAGTTTGAGGCTTCTGCCGTGGATCAGATCGTCATCCTGCTGGATACGGATGAGAAGAAAATCAGTCCGGAGCCGTGCGACAACAATCTTGAATTTCTCATTGCCTGCGCCAACTCAATCAATGAATTTCTCAGCAGAAAATACTGTCATTTGCGCTTCTTTTCAGCTGACGGCAAAGACGGACTCTATCATATCTCGGGAGACGCTTCCTCCGTCCGTGAAAAAATCCGTCAGGCACTCACATTGCTCCGGCCGTCGGATACAGCTTTTTCAACGATTCTGGCGGAGGCGGTTGAAAACATACCTCAGCGTTCCATCGTCTATCTGCTGAGCATGTCTGAAGAAAAACTTGCCGAATACACGGGAATTCTGGCGGAGCAGGATTGCTTCTGCAATCTCATTTATGCCCCCGCCCGGAATTTTCCTCTCATAGAACCGGATAAACCAAGAATTGTCCGCCGCGACAAAATGCCGGAAAAAATTTCAGAACTGGCTGAAATCGCCAGAATGGCAGATTTTACTTCCGGCGCAGAAATTCTTGAACACAGGTGACGGCGGATGAAACTTTTGCAATTAAAAAATCTTTTTTCCAACAAATCTTTGCATAAAAAGCCGGATATTCTGGTGGATAACAGCCATATTTTGAAACACGAACCTGGCAAAACTCTTCACATTGTCTACACGGTGCTTTTCGGGCTGGGAATCACCTCTGCGCTCTGGCAGCACGGTTCGCCTGTTTTCACAATTCTTGTACTGGCACTTCTGTTTCCGGCAATGGGACTGTTGTTTGTCCCTTACCGTTTCGCTGATATCCTTCTGCGGCGCATGCTGGCGTGCGGTATATTTTTCGGTTCCTGTATCTGGGTCACATTCCGTTTAAGCAAGGGTATCCCCTTTGACCTGGCTCTGGCCGAAGGCATGATTATCAGCAGTTTTTCTTTTCTTATCAACGGAACGATAAAAGACTGCAATTATCTCTTTTTCATCAGCATTTTTCTCCTGATTTATGCGGGACTCATTCCCCGTAAACTGCTGCTTTATCTTGTTCCCGGTACGGCGCTGACGCTTGCAATCATCTCTGTTTACGAAAGAGAACAAACTCTTTCCGGTGCGGGAAAACTGCTTAAAGCGGCAAATTTTTCAACTCTGCGCAACATGAAACGCGCCTGGCATCTTGTTGTGCTTCAACTGCTCATTGCACTGCCTGTCTTTGTATTGGTTTTAAGTTTTATCCCCATGCAGGAAACCGGCAGCTCCGGATTATTTGAGGTATCATTTGTCACTTCAAGAAACTCTGCCATGCCGCCGGATTTGCAAAAGTGGCTCCGTCAGGATAGGCAGACGGCAAAAAATCCCGGAGGAGAAAATCTCATATCCGGTACAAATCCTGACAGTTCCGGCAAAGAGGGACGTCAACTTGACATCCCCGATGTTGAGGCGGAGCTGGACGGAAACGGCAGAGGATCGCCCCCGGGAAAAGACCTGCTTTTTACCGTTTCAATGCCGCTCAAACTCTATCATCTGGCAACGCTTTACGATATGTATGACGGCAAAAAATGGCAGTTGAGCAAAACTCTTGCCAATCAACCGTTGAACAGCCGCCGCGGACTGCCGGCAAAGCATTTTGCAGTTGAGTGCAACTACACCATACAAAAGTGGATTTCACTCAGTTTATACGCACCATACCGTCCGGCAGGCTTTTCTTCTGCCGATGGAGCAAACAACACAACGCAGTGGTTCAAATTTTTCAGAAAACTCAAAACCAACAGTTTCAGTACCCGTTTCGCCCCGGGAACCTCTCTGCCCGACCTGCCTTTTGAATACAAAGTAACATCATATTTACTGATACCCTATCTGCCGCGCCTCAGCAGCCAGACGCAGCCTCAAAAAAAGGAACCTGAAATCAGCAGGACTTTTGACGACTATCTGAACATCTGGACCGAAAACGAAAAAGTCCGGCTTGAAAAACTGCGCCTTGCCGAAGAGGCACGGCAGAAACGCCTTGCCGCCGCCAGAGAAAAACAACGGAAAATTGCGGAACAACGAGAAAAGCAACGGAAAATCGCCGCTGAAAAGGCGCGTTTAAAACGTCTTGCCGCCGCAAAAAAACTCAAAAGTAAAGGTAAAAAAACAAGCACAAAAACGGTTGTTAAAGCAGTCAGAAAACCAATCCCCCAAAAAGCGGCAACAAAAACTGTAAAAAAAGCAGTACCGAAAAAAACGACAGTCAAACGCCCGCCTGTCAAACGTCCTGTCTACGATCCGCTGTGGTTTGAAAGACTGCCTAAAAGTCATTATCTTAAAACGCCGGCAAATCTTTCTCCCCGTATCGCGGAACTTGGAAAAAGCATCACAAAAGATTGTCTGCTGCCCTATCAGAAAGCGATCGCCCTGCGGGATTATCTGCGCAAAAATTACACTTATAAACTCTATGGTTCTCCCACTCCGGCAGGAAAAGAAAGTGTTGAATATTTCCTTTTTGAACTCAAAGAAGGTCATTGCGAATACTTTGCCGCAGCGTTGGCAATCCTTGCCCGGACTCAGAATCTTCCCGCGCGTGTTGCCGTGGGATTTTCTCCGGGGAACTACAATGCGCTGACCAGAAAAACAGAAGTATACGAATATCATGCCCACGCCTGGACTCAGATTTTTATTGAAAAAATCGGCTGGCTGACCTTTGATGCGGTTCCGCCGTCAGAAATTCCATCTCAAACCACGCCCATCGGTATCGGAAAATTCCGCGATCCCTTCGGAGATGAGTGGAAAGTCATGCCGCCGGAATTAACTCCGCAATCCCTTGAATTTGCAAAAAAACTCCACGATAAAGAAATAGCCGACCGTAAAGCCCGTCAGCTTGAAAGACAGAAGAAACAGGCATTGCAGAAATCTCAAGGCGGAAAAAACAAAAAGGTGCTTAAAGTTCATCCCAAAGGCAAAAAGACACAAAAAATCAAAAAGATCAAATCCACCCGTGCCGGAGAATACGTCAGGAACACCCTTGCCGGATGCAGAGAAAGTTTGCAGAATTTTCTCAATTATCTTCTGTTGACTTCACGGGGAAGAATTCTGGGAAGTTGCCTTTCGGCGGCACTGGCTCTGTTGATTATCTTTCACCGCAGACTGTACTGCGGAATGAAAAAAATCTTTTACCGTCTCAAACAAAAAAATCTTCTGCGGAAACTTGACAGAGATCAAAATCTTTCTGCAGATCAAAAACTTATGCTGCTTTACCGCGCGGTACGCCTGCTTCTGCTGACAGCAGATATGGAAAGAAAAAACAATCAGGAACTTCTTGCCTATGCGGAAAGTGCCGGAGATATCTTCAGAAAGAAGTATTTGAAAAAACATCCGGATTCTCTTGACTATGAAGAAAAAAGCCAAATTTTTTCAAAAGCAGTTTACGCCATTTTTTCTCTCTATTATGCGCTGGAATACGGACATTGCTCCACAGATGAAAGTCAATACAAAATATGCAGGCAATTTTTCAGCGATCTTGATGTGCTGACGCAGGAAATATCTTAAAACAATCCCCATAAAAATAAGGAATTAAATTTATGTTGAACAGAATTTTTTATCCGTGTGTCGCTTTACTTCTCGTTTTAACCGGCTGTACCACACCGGGAAACACGTCCCGGGCTGTTTTGAAAAAGGACTCTTTTTATGTGGTCTTTGACAAAAAATTCAAACCTGAGGATGCCCGGAAAGCCTCTGTATCCGGAGTTATCCCCGGCAGGAAACAGAATTTTGTGATGACGGCAAAAAACAGTTTCGATCTGAAAAACCTCTGCGGCAGTTATACGCCGATCAAAGATGCCGCCATCGTTTCATTTTCAATTTATTCTCCGGCAGACGGCATTTATTATCTGGGACTCGGGGCGGATTACTGGTACACTTGTTATCTTGACGGCAAACTTGTCGGAACGACTGAACCCAAAGGGGAACCGGCAGAAATTCCATCGTATCTTAATCGCAGTTACAAAGTCTTTCTCAAAAAGGGAGAAAACCGCTTTTTTGCCCATACCCGTCCGGGAATCGGCAGCTGGCAGTTTTCCTGCGGACTGCTCCCGGATTTTTCAAAATGGCCCGAAAGCATGAAAGAGCGTCAACAGCTTTTCAATACTCAATTTCCGCAGAAAGATTCTGTTAAAGGACCTTTTGTCACACACATTTCAAGAGATCAGGCGCAGATTTGTTTTGAATATTCCCGGAATGTTGCCGCAGAATTGCGCTTCAAGCTTTCCGGTTCAAAGAATAAATCAAAAGTTCTTGCTCCTGCCCCCGTTCTCGGCAGAATTCCCCGGAAAAAGATTCACCGTTTTGAAGTCAAAAATCTTCTTCCCGGCAAAAAATATGAATTTGAAATTTTTGATATGGAGAACTTCTCAGGCAAAATCGCCTCCGGCTCTTTCACCACGCTGCCGCAGAAAAAGTCAAGTCATACTCTGACAGCAATCAGTGACACGCAAGTTGCGGATTTTTCGCGTGAAGAACTGATCCGTTCTCTTGTCCGCAAAGGTCTTTTCAAAAACACCGATTTGCTGGTTTCTCTGGGAGATGTCAGCAGCACGTTCAATGATTTCAATGCTGCCTATTTTGATTCTTTTCTGATTCCGTTCCGTGAAGAGGGAGTCCGCGCACCCTTTTATCCTGTGCGCGGCAATCACGAATACCGCGGACCGGATACGGATAAATACACGCAGTATTTCGGTACGCCCTATTACGCTTTCCGTTACGGTGATGTTCTTTATATTGTCATTGATACGGGTGAAAACAGACCCCGACTCCTGCAAAACAAACATTACACGCTTCTTACGGACACAAAGAGATATTTTCTTCAGCAGAAAAGATGGCTGGAACGTTTAAGCAGAAGCACTCTTTGTAAAACGGCAAAGAAACGTATTGTTCTTGCTCATGCCACGCCCTTTGAATGGGAAGAGGAATATATGGCAAAAAAACTTACTTTTTTTGCAGATATTTTCTTCGGAAAAAATCCCCAATGCCCCATTGACCTCTGGCTGTGCGGACACGTACACTCTCCCTACCGTTTTGACCCGGTGACAAAAGAACTGGCAGGTGCTGCGCGTACATTCAACTCGAAACGTCCCGGTCGTCTGACGGAAAACGATTTGAAAAACATTCACTTTCCCGTTTACGTCAACGACGGTCCGCGCGGCGCAGGCAAAAACTTCAGCGTCACCCGCCTTGAAGTCACCCCCGATCACATAACCATCACCTGCACCGGACCTGACGGCTCCGTCATGGATAAAGTCATTCTCCGCAAAAACCAACCTTTTGAAATCAAAAACACCACTTATCAAAAATACACCCCTTATTCCCGATAAGGGGTGATGGCATTGCCGGGAGGGAAAAAACCTCTTTTCACGAGAAAAAACGAAACGTCGGCTGCGGAAAAGCTTACAGTTTTCCGGAAGAAAAATCAATTATTTTGATGCACTACTGTCCGGTAAAAATTACCGGAGTTAATTGAAATTGTCGGGACTTGTTATATATTAAAAACGACCCAATCCTTAATATTTAACAAGAAAGCCCCGGAAGTCTTGTCGCTTGACCGAAAAATCCTTGAAAAGCCGCCAAACTGGAATTTGCCAGTCCAAGAGAAACTTTTCAGCCCTTTACTGCTCTGAAATTTTTACCGGACAGCAGTGCATCTTGTCCGTTTTTTCAACTCCTTATTTTGAAATTCTTTTCATTTGGTTGTTCACTGCTTGCTTTGAATTTTTCACCCCTTTACGTTTTTATGTGCAGTACCATCACAGACTGCACGCCTCTGTTGTCATCAGCCAGATTGGCACAATTGACTTTTCTGCAACTTCTTTTGAATTATTCGCTATTGATTTAACTTTTTGATAATGATATCTTAAAAGAGAATAGTGGTACTGCTTTATTCCAATCAAAAAGAGAGGTCGATATGAAAATTGTGATGATCGGCGGCGGAAGCTGCAACTGGAGTCCCAAATTGATTTGTGATATCATTCACGAAGAAAGTCTGGACGGTTCCGAAATCTGGCTGGAGGATATTGATCTTAAATCCGCTGAAAGAATCAAAGCCGCCGGTGAACGTCTGGCAAAAGATAACAACCGCAAATTGACTTTTATCGTTACCGATGACGAAGATGCGGCGTTCCGCGGCGCGGATATCATTCTCATCACCATCAGCACCGGCGGATTGACAACCATGCGTCCGGATGTGGAACTGCCGGAACGTTACGGCATTTATCAGCCTATCGGCGATACCGTCGGTCCCGGCGGCTGGAGCAGAACTTTGCGGAACGTTCCCGTTTTCGCCGCCTGGGCGGAAAAATTCCGCAGACTCTGTCCCAATGCCTTTATTTTGAACTACACCAACCCGATGGCATCCCTCACCGGCGTTTTCCATGCAGTCGCTCCCGAACTGAAAGTTCTGGGTCTCTGCCACGGTCCCGTCGGCACCATGCACTTTCTGGCAAAGATGTTTGACACAGATGTCAAAAATATCAGTGCAAAAGTCGGCGGTATCAATCATTTCTTCTGGATCCTTGACTTTACCGTCAACGGCAAAGATGGTTACAGCATGCTTAAAAACCGTCTGGCGGGACGGCATATTTACGAACTGGACAAGGGTTATGATCCTGAAAACGGTATTTTCATGCGCGATCACCGTGTCATGTCCGAAATCTACGAAAAGTTCGGATATCTCACCTACACCGCTGACAACCACACCTCTGAATTTCTGCCCGGTTATCTGCTGGACTTGAATGCCGTTGAGGAATACAAAATCTTCCGCAAAAAGATCGACTGGCGCGCCGAGGGTTATGAAAAAGCATGGGAACGGGTTGATAAATTAACTTCTGGCGAAGAACAGATTTCTCCGCCGAGTATCGAAGTGGCCGTCAAAGTCATGGATTCCATCCAGACCGGAAAATCCTATCTGGATATCGTGAACCTTCCCAATAACGGACAGATCACCAACCTGCCCAAAGATGCCGTCGTGGAGACCTTCGGTTCAATCGGACCCACAGGATTCCAGCCGGTCGGTGTCGGCGATCTGCCGCCGGAACTGCTGGGACTTACGCTCCCGCACTGCAATATCCAGCTCATGACTCTTGAAGCGGCTCTGACCGGAAACAAACGTCTGGCTCTTCAGGCTCTGATGCTTGATCCGCTGTGCCACAAACTTACGTTTGCCCAGATTACAAAGATGGGTGAAGAACTTATGGAAGCAAACCGCGACTGGCTCCCGCAGTTTTTCAAAAAATAAGTTAAGGTCTCTCCCGTTTCAATCCAAAAGGCGAAGGGGATAAATGAAATATCTTTTTCAGGCAGAATTTGTTACCGGATTCCGGAGTATCGTCCATAAGAGTTATTCAGCAGGACACAGCTGTGCATTTCACCTGCACGCTCCTGACAGTGTCTACGAGCTGATTTATGTGGATAACGGTCAGATCACGGTCGAATACCAAAACGATCTTCCCGCAGTACTCAAAGCGGGAAGCTGCTGTTTCATCAAAAGCAAAAGTCTGCACCGGCTGGTAAATGAACAGGCGCATCCGTCCAGTTATCTGAACATCATGTTCTACGGAAAACTGCCGGATTCGTTCTGTTATCATCCGCACACAGTCAATTCTGAAACGCACAGGCTTGCCAAACGTCTGCGTGAAGAAGCATTGAATCCGGATGTTTTCAGCAAAGAACTCTGCTGCTGTATCCTCTCAGAATTCATCATCAACCTGCTGCGGAACAACTCCGAAACTCCCGGTACCGCCCGTCCCCGTTTCAACAGCAACTTTCAGACGGAACGGGCAGAAAAGGTTTTCAATATCGTTTCGCGGGAGTACAGCACCATCACGCTCGCCGAACTTTCACGCAAAGTCGGTGTCAGCCGGACGACACTGTATCTGATCTTCAAGGATGAAATCGGACACAAACTGTCGGATCTTATCAAAATGTTCCGTTTGGAACAGGCGGAATATCTGCTGCTGCAGTCCTCTCTTTCGCAGGCGGAAATCGCGGCGGAAATCGGATGCGACAAATCCGCATTTTTCCGTCTGTTCAAACAGATGAAGGGCATGACGCCCGGACAATATGCAAAAACCCTGGGGAACGGAGAAAACCCGGCGGGAAACTGAGATAAAAATATATTTGTTGTGTTGACACACTCAAAAAACAATAACACAGGGTGGTTATCATGAAGAAAATGATTCTTGCAGTCGGAGCCCATGCCGATGACGTTGAAATGAGTATGGGCGGTTCGATTCTGAAGTATCTCGATCAGGGATACGAGTTGACCTATGTGCTTACAACCAATAACATGTCCGGTGAATTTGCTTATCTGGACGAAAACGGAAAAGTCTGTTCCCGGGCCATACAGCCCGAAGATGAAATCAAAGTCCGGCAGGAAGAGGCGAATAAAGGCGCGGCAATGCTGGGAACCACTGCCATCCATTTGAATTTCGCCCAGCGGCATTACACCGGTAAGGACGGCAAAAAGGTCAAAATAAATTTCGGTACCGAACTTCCTGATTTCCTCACGCCGGGATACCCCTCCATGCTGACGGCGCATGAAGACGCCGATGCGGTCAAAAGACTTACTGAAATCATCCTTGACTGCGACCCTGAAGTAATCATCACCCGCGGTCTTGCGGATACCAATATTGAACACATCTGCACTGCTCTTTATGTATTGAAAGCACGTCAGGCGGCCCAGAAGCAGGGATATGACGGCGCATTGCTCATGTGCCGCGGTACCGGACGGGGGTTTCCGGATTCCTATTATCACTTTGATACATTTATTGATACATCGGGCTTGATGCCGCGAAAACTGGATTTGATCCGCTGTCACGCAAGTCAGAAACCTCTCCCTGAAAAGCTGGATCTGCGTGACTATGTTGAAGGCGCACGGTGCGGTGTTGAAACCGTTGAACCGTTCATTTTCGGCGGGATTGGCACCTGGCGTGTCGGTCCGTTTACCACGGAAATTTTGCGCAATCACCTTTATTGCAGAGAAAACTACCGCAAAATGTTTTTATAATCAACGAAAAAGGGGGAAAAAATGAACAGCAGAATCAACGTCTTGTCCAAACAGCAGCGTTTCACTCTGATCGAACTTCTCGTCGTAATTGCCATTATTGCCATTCTTGCGGCGATGCTGATGCCTGCGCTCAATAAGGCAAAAATGACGGCAAAATCGACCTCCTGTCTGAACAATCTGAAACAGAATGTTATGGGATTGCTCACTTATGCCGATGAAAGCAAAGGGTTGCTCGTTTCCAAGTCGCCCTGGACCGGCGTATACGGCGACCGCGGACACAAAGGGTTCAACGCCGCCACCGGAATTCCTATTTATATGGGAGTCGTCAAAGCAAAAACGACCTACTGTCCCGACACAACGGCTGTGGATGACACTTTTTTGAAAACCACCGTTACAAATTTCGGCTACGGCATGACTTTCGGGGGAGCTGTAAGCAACCTTTCAAACGCAAATGACCGTTTGGTCACCATTCCCATGGAAGCACATTCTGAACCGTGGGGAGTCAATGCCAGCGGTCTGCCCTGTGTCGTTGCAATCAAGAAACTCAAATCTGCCGCCACTTCTGCCCTGTTGCTGGACAGTATCATGATGGGGGGAACTGACAAAAATTCTCAGAGTACCTCTGTCAGAAACAATAACTCCACCAATGGAAAAATCTGTTTCCGTCACAACAACCGTGCAAACGCAGGTTATGCCGACGGTCATGCCGCCGCCCGCAGTGTCCATGATCTGGCAAAAGATCACCGCCGCAGTTATATCGGAACAAACTACGGCAAAACGCTGTATGGGGTAAACCGTTCTCTGGAACTGGTTTCCGGCACAGTTGAATAATTTTTCACAGGAGATAAAAAATGCAAAAAAAAACGCTGTTATCAACAGTGGTATTGCTGTTTTTGACGGGAACAGTGTGCGCTGACTTTTTTGATGATTTCAAAGCCGCCGCAAAACTGCACAAAGAACGGAAATATCAGGCTGCCGCCGCCTCTTATAAAAAGTTGGCAAAGCAGCAGAAAAAAGCAAACCTTGCTGAAATTTGTCATCTTTATGCCGTAAAATCCTTAGCTTCCGGACGGAAATTTGATGAAGCGCTGGCTGCATCAAACGCCATCACCACGCCTGAAGTCCGGGAGTATGCCCAAATGTATACTTACAACGCCTGCGGCAAAAAACGGCAGTTGAAAGATGTTTTTAAAGATACAAATATTTCCAAATGGCCGGATGAATATGCTTATCTCGGATATTTCATGCGCGGCAGTGCAACTCCGCGTGCAGCCGGACTCAAAGATCTTGAGACTGCTCTTGATTGCTGCGGCAGCGATCTGCAGGTGAAGGAAAACATTTTGCGTGAACTTTCTGACCGCTATATCCAGCTGAAAAAAAACGCACAGGCTCATGCCGCTCTTGACCGTCTGATTGCCGAAGGCGTCAAAGGCAGGGCTCCGTATCAGGCAGCTGTCCGTTCCAAAGCCGTTTTGCTGGCACAAGAAAAGAAATTTGATGCCGCAGATAAAATGCTTGCACGTTTGAGCAGCAAAGAGAAACTTCAGAAATTCTGGTTTTTCATCGCTAAAGCAAAAATCGAAACAGCCAAAGGCAACGGTTCCGATGCGGAACAACTGTATGATAAAGCGTTTGCAATGAAAGGTATTCCGCTGCCGATCATCCGTTTCCAGAAAATTGAAGCGGGCAAAAGCATTCCGAAATTCAAGGAGAAAAAATAATGCGGCATTTATTATTTTTTGTGACGGGCGTTTGCCTGCTGTCGTTTTCAGCCTTTTCTCTGGATGTTGTCAGGGACGGAAAAGCTCTGGCTGAAATCATTGTATCAAAAAATGCCCATGAGGGCGAAAAACGCGCCGCAGAAGATCTGGCTCATTTCATTTTCAAAATGACCGGAGCCAAACTTAAAATCGTCAATGCGCCCACGGGTTCTGCCAAACGTCTGTTCGTCGGAGAAAATCAGTATACCCGGGCATTGGGATATAAACTCCCCCCGTTCAAAAACTCCGGTTACGATATTTTGATTGAAAAAGATTATGCGATCCTGGCAGGTAAAATGACAACCGGAAAACGATTCCCCTATTCCATGCCTCCTCAGGACTCGATTTATCTGCGTACCGGCAAACGCAAGCCGAAAAACTTTCCTTCAGCCGAAACAAAAAAGTGGTGGGATTACATCGGGAACGGACAATATTTCACCATGCAGTACATTGACAACGGCTTCAGCAGTTACATCCCCAAACTGAAAATCCATTATCTGGATGACGTCGGCTCCTGGTATGCCGTTTCAGCTCTGCTGGAAAAAGCCGGTATCCGCTTTTATGCGCCGTATGAAGAGGGAACGATTATTCCCCAAAAACGCAATCTTTCCTTCTCTGCCGGAAGAACGACCAAAGAGGCGGCTTTCGGTTACCGTAATCTGCACAGCACCCCGATTCTCAGAAGTTCCCTGCCTGAGGGTGTTCTGTGGATCAAGCGTCTGATGGGCGGAACCTGCCGTCCGGCGATCTATCAGCATACCTCTTATGCGCTGTTTGCCAACTTTCTCCAAAGAGAAAAACATCCGGAGATCTTCGCTTACAAGTCAAAAGGCGAACTGCACGACGGTTATCCGACTCCTGAAATCGGCTATCCCCGCTTCGGAAGCAAGGCTTTCCGCGATGTGTGTGTTCTTTACTGCCGCAAAGTCTTTGATGCTTCTCCTGATCTGTACGCCGTCTGCATCGGAACACCGGACAGCAGTATCAAAATAGATTACCGTGATCTTGAAGAATACAAGAAAAAATGGAATACTGAAAACCTTGCTCAAATCCGCGCCAATATGCTCTGGGAAACCTCGGTTTATATTGCAAAAGCATTGAAAAAATCCCATCCCGGCAAAATGTTCTACCATTGGAAACATTATTCCAACGTTCCGCCGACAAACCTTTCTCAGGATGATCCTGACAATATCATTGTTCCGTTGATCATGCAGCCGCAGTCGGGCGAATGGGTGCTGAAAAACAGTGAAGCATCTGTTAAAAGAGAACATTTTCCGTGGGTGAAATTAAATCGCGGAAAAAAGAATCTTTATTGGGATTATTTCCTTTCAACGGATTGGCGTCATATACCGCCTTATCCGGTATTCTACACAAAAGCGCTGCAGCGGCAGACCCGTTTCATTCAACCGTATTGTGACGGCAAATTCATCGAAGTTCCCACCGAAAAGAAATACATCAAAAAAGGCGAACTTGCCGGTTGGAACGTGCTTCAGCATCTGATGATGTATGTTCAGCTCAAACTTTTCTGGGATCCCGATCTGGATATGAACGCCCTGCTTGAAGAGTATTACCGTCTTTATTTCGGTCCGGCAGCAAAGGAAATGAAGGAGTTCCATGAGTTTGCCGAAGCCGTCTGGTCTCGTCAGGAATCCCGCAGTGTTACTGCCGCAGGCGGATTCTTGAAAGAACCGGATGTAAAAAAATATTTTGATATCCTTGAACGCGCCCGCAAAAAGACTCAGCCCGGTTCCGTCTACGAAAAGCGGATCACCAACATCACCCGCAAACTGGAACCGCTGAAAAAACTTTTTTCCTCTCTGAAACGTACAGGTCCGGCTTTCCGCATGGCAAAACTGCGTAAACCGATAGATTTGAAAGTGCCGCTCAAAAAGAGCTTCAAAACCATGTATCAGTTTGCCGACAACACAACCGGAGACAAAATCCACTTCAACAGCACCTTTGCCGGTGTGGGGATTTCTCAAGACGGCAAACATCTCTATGTCGGCGTCATCTGCTATGAAAACCGGATGAACAAACTCAAGGCTTCCTGCAAAAAAACTGACGCCTCAGAAATCTGGAATGATGACAGACTGGAAATTTTCCTCGATACCCCCGAACGGAGTTTCTTCCACATCGTTGTCAATACCAACGGCGCAGTCCTTCACCGTTCCACGGATCAAACCATTGTGGCTCGGGATACGCTTCCCTTGCTGTGGAATCCTGAAATCCGTACCACAATCAAAAAATACGATGACCGCTGGGAGGCTCTCATTTGTATTCCGACAGCAGATTTCGGCAAACGCAAGCCCTCCAAGCAGTTTGCATGGGGTATTGATATCTTCCGCACACGGCTTGCCGGAGATAATACCAAAAATCCGGCGATTTCAGCTTTAGCGCCTGTCGGACCGGGCTTCTTTGCCCGCCAGCAGAGATGGGGAACGATGTACTGATACACAGTATTCAGCGGAGTGGATGAAAAAATGGAAATGCATTGGGAGAAGTTGTCTGCCGGAAATCCCGCTTCGACGGACAGCAAAAAATTGATTTTTGCTGCCGACTGGGCGCCGATCCGTCATTTTGAAACGGTCATGGCAGACGATCCCTCAGGGTGTTACGGCGATACGCTTGAAGTTCTGCAAAGTGCAGATTTACGGATCGTCAATTTTGAATGTACATTGCAGGGAAACGGAACGCCTGTCAGAAAAGGCGGTCCGAATCTCTCTGCGGCGGAAAAACATCTTGAATGTCTGCAAGCTGGCAAATTTGAAATTGCCTCTCTTGCCAACAATCATATTTTTGATTACGGACCGGAGGGATTTCAGGCAACAGTCATGGCATTGCAGCAGCTTTCAATCAGTTTCTTCGGTGCGGGAATGAATCTTGCTCAGGCTCAGAAGCCGCTGATTACTTCTCTTGACGGACTTAAACTCGGCTTCTGCGGATTCACTGAGGGACACGACCTTTCCGCCGCAGGAGAAAACACGCCCGGTGTGGCGCCGTGGGATCCGGAATTTATCTGTCAGCAGGTAAAGGAACTCAAAAAAGAGTGCGATCTGGTCTTTGTTCTTCCGCACGGAGGCATTGAATTTTCAGCCTGGCCCGCACCTTACTGCATTGATGCCTACCGCCGGATTGCTTCTGCACGTCCCGATGCCATCATTGCCCATCACCCCCACGTCCCGCAGGGTATGGAGTTTTACAACGGCGTTCCGATTTTTTATTCATTGGGAAATTTTCTCTTTTATCAGGATACCGCACTGGTTCACAGAAAACACGGTTTTATGGTGGAACTATCGGTTTCAAAAGACGGATTGCGCGGTTTTCAGCTCCATCCGTACGGTATCGACGACAACGGTATACATCTTTTAAAAGGTGAAGAAAAGACAGCGTTCAGTTGTCTGTTGAAAACATTATCCCGTCCGTTTGAGGGAGATCCTTATGCCGGATATTACGGCGCACTCAAAGAACGCTGGTATTCCGGTTACGCCGCAGGGGAATTCCGCAAGGCTGTCACTCACTTTGATACAGCCCCCTTGAAAGCGGCGGCACTTTTCCGCAACCGCATGACAACTTTACAGCATACGCAACTGTGGATTCCGATGTTTGACCGGGTCGTTCGCGGAAAAATAGATGATGTACCGGACTAGTGTACTGAAATGGAACATGAATTTTTAAATTTAAAAAAATAATAAATATAAAAAATTCCGCATAAGGAGAAAAGGAAAAAATGAGTTTATTGGATTGGCTCATTGTTGCAATTCCAACATTATTGATCATCGGTGTCGGACTTTACAGCAGAAAATACATCAAAGGCGTGACGGATTTTCTCTCCGCCGGACGCGTGGCGGGACGGTATGTCATCAGTGCCGGTGACGTGGCAAACGCCCTGTCGATCATCGGACTGGTTTCGTTCGTTGAAGTTCATTACAAAACCGGTTTCGCCCTGGTTTTCTGGAACAGTATCATGCTGCCGTTGAGTACGGTGATCGCTCTTTTCGGTTACATGACCTACCGTTTCCGTGAAACCAAGGCGATGAGTCTCGGGCAATTTCTTGAAATGCGCTACAACCGGGCGTTCCGTATCTACGCTTCGGCATTGCGCTCGATTTCAGAAATGCTGGTGAATATGATCATGCCGGCAATTGCGGCACGTTTCTTTATTTATTTTCTGGGACTGCCCCATTCTATTTCGATTTTCGATTGTCAGGTTTCAACATTTATACTGATTATGCTGATTTGTCTGGTCATTGCGCTGATGCTGATTTGTTTCGGCGGTACCCTGTCACTGCTGGTCACAGATGCCTGTCAGGGAATGCTGCTGTTTCCCCTGATGGTGGTGTTTGTCGTATTTATTTTGTGCAAATTCAGTTGGTCAGAAGAAATCGTTCCGGTCATGATGGATCGCGTTGCCAATGAAAGTTTCCTTGACCCGTATGATATTTCAGAATTGCGTGATTTCAATATCGTCATGGTGATACTGCTGATTTTCAACTCATTCATCTTGCGCGGTATCTGGATCGGCGCCGGTTCATCCACGGCGGCAAAATCTCCGCACGAACAGAAAATGGCAGCCCTGCTGGGTTCCTGGAGAAATGCCCTCAGCAATCTGTTCTATGTATTGATCGCCCTCGGAATCATCGTCGTTATGAACCATACCAATTTTTCCGGAAAAGGAAAAGAAATCCGCACAGAATTGAGCCGTCATATTTCGGAATATCTGGTTCCTGAAGAAAACCGTGCCGACTTCAACCGCCGGATTGCCGCTGTTCCGGAACAGAAACACAAAATCGGTGTGGACAAACCGCTTTCACAGGCGCAAAATCTGGATACACCGACGTTCAAGGCCGCACACGAAGCATTCAAAGTGTATGAAATATCAAAGGTTGAAAAGAAAAAATCCTCATCAGAGGAAACTGTCCGTCTGCTCATAGAAGCTGAAGCCCGCGGCAACGCCAAATTCCAGGAATTCCGGACCTTGTATCATCAGCAGATGATGGCAATCGGTATGCGTAATCTGCTGCCGGTCGGTGTCACGGGATTGTTCTGTCTTCTGCTGGTTCTGGCGATGATTTCAACCGACGATACCCGTATTTATTCCGCAAGTCTTACGTTGACTCAAGACGTGGTACTGCCGCTGTGTCCCAACGGACTCACGCCTAAACAGCATATCTGGGTGGTTCGTCTTGTTTCAATCGGTGTCGGACTCTTCTTTCTGTTCGGCAGTATCTATATGTCGCAGCTGGATTATATTCTGCTCTACTCCTCATTGATGGGAATGATGTGGACAGGCGGCGCAGGTCCTGTCATGCTCTTCGGTCTTTACAGCCGCTTCGGCAACGCCTGGGGTGCCTTTGCCGCATTGATTTCAGGTATGCTTGGTGCATTCAGCTGTATGTTCGTTTTGCGGAACTGGGCAAATATCGTCTATCCGTGGCTGGTCAAGATGGGCTGGGTCGATGAAGTGGCGGCGTTTCTGGATTTGGTGTCCAGTCCGTTTCAGCCGCTCATCGTCTGGGAAGTAAATCCGGTCAAAGCACCGATCAACGCATTTGAATTGAAGTTTTTGAACATTTTGCTCGGACTGTTTTTCTATATTCTGGTATCATATCTGACTCAGAAAGAGCCGTTCAACCTCGATCGTATGCTGCACCGTGGCATCTACAACACCGATGGCGAAAACAAGACCCGCACGAAGTGGTCGCTCCGTACAGTCTTCTCAAAGCTGATCGGTATTACGCCGGAATACACGTTTGGCGACCGCTGCATTGCCTGGGGTATGTTTATTTACAGTGTTGTCTATAAATTCTTTCTGGCATTCATCGTTGTCGTTATCTGGAACCAGTTCTCTCCGTGGAAGCCCGACTGGTGGAACAAATATTTCTTCTATACCACGCTGCTGATTCCCGGTATCGTCGCATTCATCTCTACAATCTGGTTCGGTGCCGGCGGTGCCGTAGACCTCTTCAGACTGTTCCGCGACCTGGAAAAACGTGTCGCCGACCCGCTTGACAACGGTATGGTTGAAGGACACGTTTCCCTTTCAGACAAGGCAAAATTTGAGGAGCTTGAAAAAAAACAGCGGGAAAAAATGGCAAAAGAGACTGAAAAATGAAAGTAATTAAACTTATACTGTTGCTTTTTCTGTCGTCAGGAATTGCTTGGGCTGGGGAGAAAATGAATATGAAACACGAAATAACCATTACGCCGGACAGGGAAAATTATCTTTACCTTCCCGGAGAAACGGCGGCGTTCACAATCAGCGTTCTTAAAAACGGCAAACCTGTCAACTCCGGTAAACTCAGAGTTTTGATCGGACAGGACGGCGGTCCCGGCAACGTCTCAGAGCAAGTTATTGATCTGGCTTCTGCCGGAAATCCCGTCTGTGTCCGCTCAAAAATGAATAAGCCCTGTTTCAGCCTCTGCCAGGTGTGGTATGAAGAAGCTTACGGTGAACAGAGTGTCTATTACCGGAATCAGACACATATTGATGATGTGCTTGCCTATAATCAGGTTCCCGACGGACAACTCAATGCCTCTGTTATTGCTCAACCGGCTGATCCGCCGCGTCCGGCCGATTTCATATCGTTCTGGAAAAAAACGCTGCAAAAGGCACGTCAGCTGCCCGAAGATATGCGTCTTGAAAAATTGCCGCAGTACTGCCGGAAAGATGCCGACTTTTATAAATTTTCAATGAACAGTTTGAACGGCGACAGAGTCCACGGTTTTCTCGGCGTTCCGACAGGAAAAGGACCGTTTCCGGTCATTGCCCTGTTTCCCGGCAAGGGCCCCGCGGCCTCCGAACCGATTGACTGCGGCTTTACTTCTGCCGGATGCATTACGGTAATATGCAACGTCCACAAGCATCCGATTCCCTCCTCCGCAGAAGATGCCAAAAAGAAAATGCTGGAATATGCCCAATCACACGGTGTCAATGACTACTGGAGAGTAGGAACCAGAGAGAATCCGGAGTCTTTTCATTTCTATTCCGTTCTGCCCGGTTTCTGCCGTGTGCTGGATTACGTCTGCAAAAAATATCCCTGGGATAAAAAACGTCTGGTCCTCGAAGGCAGCAGTCAGGGCGGCTGGATGACAATCTGCATGGCGGCACTTTACAAAGAACGGGTATCTGCAGCGTATGCCGGTGTTCCCGCTGTCGGATTCTTCTCAAATCTGCCCGGAAAAAAACAGCTCAACTATCCGATTCCCCCGTATTTTGAACCGGATTACTTTGCGCCGGAAATTACGGCTCCTGTTCTTGTGGCAACCGGTTTGCGTGATACGTCCTGCCGTGCCAATACCATCAGCGCCATGTTTACGCTGATTGGCAGCAGTGATAAAACGCTGGAAACGGACAACGGTCCGCACATGGGGTCTCCGCTGCGTTATGAACGCAAACGCGCCTTTGTGCGCCGTGCCCTCGGCCTTGCGCCGCTGCGCCCCGTCCGTCTTCCCCGGCAGAACAATGAATTGATTGCTGTTCGCGGAAATATGCTCCAAAATTATTATCTGAAAAAATTTCAGGCTCTTGACCGCAAGCGCGATGCCCGATTGAACAAAATCAAAACCCGTGAAGATGCGGAAAAATACATTTCTGAAATCCGCGAAAAACTCAAAAACGTATTCGGTCCGATGCCGCAGGTCAAACCGATCAAGCCGCAAGTTACCGGAACTCTTGCAACAGAAAAACTGCAGATTGACAAAGTGCTTTTTCAAAGCCGTCCCGGGTATTACGTCAGTGCCTTGTTTTACCGTCCCAAAGAATACCGCAAGAAACTTCCCGGTGTACTGTTTCTCTGCGGACACTCTGCCGACGGTAAACACGCAAAAACTTATCAAAGGGTCCCGCAAAGCCTTGCCCTGCGCGGATTCGGCGTGCTGGCTGTCGATCCCTACGGTCAGGGCGAACGCCGGGAACACGGCGGCGGTGCGGCGGCGGAACACAACCGTTTCGGACAACGTCTTGCCATGCTCGGTGAATTTTTCGGCACCTGGCGTCTGCACGATGCCTTGACTGCGCTTGAATATCTGAAAAGCCGTCCTGAAATTGATTCCGCCCGTCTGGGCGTTACCGGATGTTCCGGCGGCGGCACATTGACCTCATACGTCAACGCCTTTTCACCGGATCTCTTCATGGCAGCTCCCGTCTGCTCCATGACCCGCATGACTTCCAATCTTGAAAATGAAGTCACAGGCGACAGTGAACAGAATCCGCCCCGTTTCAAGGCAGCTGGTCTGGATGAAGATGATTTTCTCTTGGCTCAAGCGCCCCGTCCTGTCATGTTCGGCGTTCAGGACAACGATTTCTTTGATCCGCGCGGCACGATGAAAATGTACCGTTCCATTCAGAAAATCTATGCTCTTTTCGGCAAAAAGGATTTTGTAAAATATGCACTCGGCAAAGGGGATCACTCCTATTCCGTATTTCATCAGAAAGAAGTCGGCGCATTTTTTGCTGAACTTACCGGTGCGGAAAGTGTCGGTACTGATGATGATATCCGATTGTTCAAAGAGGAGGAACTTTTCTGCACCCCCCTCGGCAGTGTCTGGAAACTGCCCGGCGCCAAGTCCTCCACAGAAATTCTTGCGGAATTATTGAAACAAAAAAAGGATGATCCCGGAAAATTATACGGCAACCTTCCCGCAGCATTGGATAGTGCAAAAATTCCGCTTCCTTCCTGGCGCAAAGGTATCCATCAATATCAGGTATTACCCAAAATTACGGTAAGCCGTTTCATCATCCGCACAGAGCCGGATATTGAAGTTGCCTTGAAAACATTCGGAAAAACCATTGCTAAAAATCTCCCATCCAACGAAACGGCGGTCATCTTTCTGCCGGGAACTGACGGACTCAAAGAAGTGGACTTGCGCGATTATCATGCCTATCGGCAGAATTTCATGGTTCTTGAAGTCCGCGGTTGCGGCGAATCAGCCCCCTGTCAGACAAACTCGGATTTCAGTCAACTGTTCAATTCCATGTCTTCCGTCTGCGGACGGCTTCTCGGGGAAGAATTTCTCCACGGACAGATTTATGACATTCTGGCTGTTCTCAAACTCCTGAAAGCCAACGGCTGCCGCGAGGTGACCCTGATCGCCGAAGGAGCCATGTGTGCAGCGGCTGAAGCTGCCGCAGAATGCAGTCCGCTCCCGGTTAGACTCAAATTGAGGAATCCCGTCGTCAGCAGAAAAAATTTTCTGGCAGATCCCAAGGCTGTTCTGCCTCTCTCTCATCATTTGTTTGAACACAAGTAAAATCAAGGAGATATCAAAATGAATACTTCAAAAAACATCATGGCAATTTTTGCCCATGCCGACGATGTGGAACTTGCCTGCGGCGGCACTTTATCAAAATACAGAAAACTTTTCGGCTACCGGATCGATTATATCATGAGTACCAACAATATGTCCGGTTCCTGGTGCAATTTGAATGCTGACGGCAAACTGGAATCACGCAAATGTCCCTGGCACGAAATCATGCCGCAACGGAAAAAAGAAGCCGATGATGCCGCCCGGGCTTACTACGGTACCGAAGCCATCCATCTGGATTTGCCGCAGCGGCATTATCTCAACGATAATCTTGAAAAAATCGACCTGCGTTTCGGCAATCCGCAGCCTGAAGGAACACTTCCTGATTGTCCCTCCATTCTCACCGGAGCAGAAGATCCCGCCACCATCGGACGTCTGGCAGAACTGATTCTTGAACAGGATCCGGAAATCATTTTCACCCATGCCGCAGTTGATCCGAATCCTGAACACACCTGCACCACCTGGCTGGTGATCAGAGCATACAAGAAGGCAAAAGAACAGGGGTATAACGGTTCTCTTCTGCTTTTTGCCGGACGCCACAGCGGCGAAGCCGCCGCAAGTTACAGCCGCTGCGATACCTTTATTGATATTTCCGGTGAATGGCTCCGTTTGAAAACAGAAGCCCTCTCCCTCCACGCCTGTCAGTCCGCAGGAATCTTCGCTGAAAGAATCTGCAATTCCGGATTTTCCGCCCCTTCAGCCGTCTCCGACGTCGAAGCCGCTGAATGTTTCATCATCCACCAGCTGAACGACTCCCCCGGTCCCCTGACAGAAGAACTCCAACACAACTCCCGCTTTTTTTCCAGGTGAAAAAAAGCTTGGCAAAAAAAGCCATGTAGCGGTTGCGACGTTGCTGCAACCGGTCAGGGGGACTGGCTGTCCCCCTGACAACCCCCGGAATGCCCGTGGGTAGTTCTGCAGGTGAAAAAAGCTTGGCAAAAAAAGCCATGTAGCGGTTGCGACGTTGCTGCAACCGGTCAGGGGGACTGGCTGTCCCCCTGACAACCCCCGGAATGCCCGTGGGTAGTTCTGCAGGTGAAAAAAGCGCGGGCAAAAAAAGCCATGTAGCGGTCGGGTGCGTTGCCCGACCGGTCAGGGGGACTGGCTGTCCCCCTGCCCCCCCCCCGGAATGCCCGTGGGTAGTTCTGCAGGTGAAAAAAGCGCGGGCAAAAAAAGCCATGTAGCGAGGCGATGTTGCTGCCCCGCCTAAGGGAGATCCGCCACCTTAGGTATCCCCGGAATGCCCGGGGTAATTCCAGGTGAAAAAAACGCGGGCAAAAAAAGCCTTTTCAGCGGTCGGGTGCGTTGCCCGACCGGCAAAACAACTTGTCCGGCTGTTTCACACTTTTTTGCCAATGCCTGTTTTTCTCATTCCACGGGAGATTTCTCTCAAAAATCGGGATTTCATACTGTATGAATGTTCCCAAGATTTCACTTCGTCATCCGATGACAGAAAGAGACGGTCTGCGGCACGGGTGAGTGCAACGTAGGCGACACGCCGTTCCTCTTCAATGGATTCCGGATCTTCAGCGTGGGAACTTGGAAAAACACCCTCATTCATAGAAACAACAAACACACACGGAAATTCAAGTCCTTTGGCATTGTGGACCGTCAGAATTTTTACACTATCCGCCTCTTTGCGTTCTTTGCGTTCAGAGTATAATGAAACATGACTTAAGTATTCTTCAAGAGTAAGCGTTCCCTCTTTTTCTTCTTCAGCGGCAGCTATGGCAGAAAAAAGTCCCTGCAGATTCTCAGCACGTTCCTTCTCAGGATCCCGGCTGATTATCTCTTCATATCCTGTTTTTTCAAGGACGAAATGCAGCAGATCGGATACTTTTTCGCCGCTTTTCATTCTTTCACGGATTTCAAGGATTATCTGTACAAACTCTGCACAGCCGGAAAACATTTTACTGTTCAAGTTCTTTTGCAGAGCTTCAAAAAGCGAACAACCGTTCTTTCCGGCAAATTCCGTTAATTGCTCCAAACGTTTTTTACCGACGCCGCGCGCAGGAACATTGATGACCCTGAGAAAAGACAAATCGTCATCCGCACAGGCAAGACGCAGAAAAGATAAAGAATCTTTGATTTCTTTACGCTGATAAAAATTTATACCGTTGTAAATGTGGTACGGAATATTGTTTTTTACAAAAATTTCTTCAATTTTTCCGGTAACCCAAAGCGCACGGCACAAAATTGCGATGCTTGAATACGGGTAACTCTTGACCAGTTCGCGAATATGCTGCAAAATCCATTGAGGCTCCTTCTCATAATTGCCCATAATCTGAACAGGTTCGCCGTCACCGCGAACAGCTGTGATCGTATTTTCGATCCGGTTCTGATTTCTGCTTATAAGAAAATTGCCGGCGGCAACAATTTGCGGAGTGGAGCGATAATTCCGGTGTAACTTGATCGTTTGATCAGCCGGAAAATCCATAAAGTATCTGACATCGGCACCGCGCCATTCATAAATGGTTTGATCAGGATCTCCGACAACGAACAAATTTTTGTTAAGTCCTGCCAGCAGCCGCACGATTTCGTATTGGACAAAGTTCACATCCTGAAATTCATCAACCTGAATATACGACAAACGCTTCTGCCATTTTTTCAGCACAGACGGAAAATTTCTGAATATAAAAAGTGTATAATAGAGCAGATCATCATAATCAAGCAAATATCTCTGCTTCTGATACGCAAGATACGTCAAAACAACCTTCTGCAGAGTATCCTTTTCTTCTGCCGGCGGATTTGCTTGTTTTTTTTGAACGATTTGAGCAACGTATTCTGTGTCTTTTTTATACGCAGAAATAGAATCTGCAATAGATTCAAAAGAAAAACGCGAAAACGTCAGTCCGAACTTCGCCAGACATTCTTTCACCAGAGCCCTCTGATCCTCTTGATCCATGATGACAAACGATTCCGGGAAATGCAAATGCGGAATATCTTCCCGCAGGACAGTGTTGCAGAAACCGTGAAACGTCTGAACTCTGGTGGTCGTATCCTCTCCCAGCAGGTTCTTGATTCTTGACCTCATCTCACCGGCAGCTTTATTGGTAAAAGTTACCGACAGAACTTCTTCAGGAGGCACTTGCAGATTTCTGATCAAAAAAGCGGCACGGTGCGTAAGCACACGGGTTTTTCCCGCCCCCGGACCGGCAACGACCCTGAGAAATCCCCCGGTTTGAACAACAGCCTGCACCTGTTCAGAATTAAGTCCCTGAAGAAGCGGATCATCCTGAATTGGTACATCAGAAGCAACCACAAACATTTTGCTGCAAGCCGGACATTTTTTCTTTAAACCATAGAATTGATGTCCGATTTCCAATATCTGTTGACAATATGGACAACTTGTTTTCATCAGAAAATGCGTTGAATTACTGAATTCCGGTCATTCAAATCAAAGTAAACCCACGTGTCATTGCAGGCAACAGGTTTCAGCCAATACTCATCCTGCCTGCTGCCATCGTGCCACAGACAGTAAATAATTTTACAATCCTGATCATCATCAAGCTCTTCCAATGCATCAAGAAATTCATCAGTGGATATTTTAAACCACTGCGGAATACCCCATTCATCAATACAAGCAAGGTAGTCTTCAAAACAGACAATATTGTAGTTCTCCTGAAAAAATCCGTCATCATTTTCATCTTCTTCAGTCCAACTGAACAAACCAAGGTCGATATCTCTGTTTTTTATAAAATTGCACCACTTGGTATCTGCTGCAAAGAAATCCGGCAATTCATCCAATTTAAAATCGGCTTTTGTCATAGCATTCATCTTCCTGATTATTGTAAAAAAAAATTTCTTGCATAAAATATCGCAACTCTGCCTGAAAATCAAGCGGCAGATTCCACCCGTTCATAAAAATTTTCCGCAAATACATGCGGCAGATATTTGCAAAAAAAAACTTGGCAGGTTATTTTAAAAGACAAATAATAATCAAACAAATTTTCCGGAGAATTCAAATATGTCCGTCAACGCAAACTGCACAAAAAGTGCCAATGTCAGCTACTCTCTCAACGAAATACGCAAAACGATTTATGTTCCGTTACTGGAACAAAACTTTTCTTTCGGTTCAAGCATGACTGATCCAGTTTGGAAAAATGCCGCAAAAATTGAAGATTTTGCGCCATTTTCTCCCGCAGACAAAAAAGATTTTGCAAAATCAGCACTCTCTCTTTTCAGAACTCATACACATCTGATTCTCGGCTGGTACTTTGAAATTCCCGCCGCCGACCGGCTTTACCCGGCAGAAACAGCCAATCCCTCCCCCTGGCACGGCGATCTGGCTGAACTGCACTTCGGCTCAATAGATCCGGATCCCCGACTGCTCCAATTGGCAGTGGGGATTACGGGATTGACCTTTGACAGTTCCGGAAACAACCTCTGGCAGGCTCAAACGTTTGAAAATGAAAACGGCTGGGGCGCAGAGGTCAGGATTCCGACTTCATGTCTGTTGATTACCGAAGGCGGCATCTTTTTCAACTTCTGCCGCTGCGATATGGGAAAAAGCGAATTTCAATGCTGGAGTCCGCTGCGTAAACGTTTTCATGAAGTGGAAAATTTCGGAGAACTGCTCTTCTGCTCCTACAATGAAACCGCCTTGCTCCGCAGCGGCACAGCACCCGCCTCAACACTGGACCGGCAGGCGTTTGAAAAACTCAGAAACGCCTGGGAAACTCCGGCTCAAAAAGTCATTCACGGACCGTATCTTTCTGCCCCCGATCAGACTTCTGTCTGCATTTCCTGGGAAACTGCCGGAAAAGTCCCCGCGTTTCTGGAATACAAAGAAAAAGACTCTTGTGATAAGCCGACGCGGATTTACAGTTCTCAGGCACACGGCATTCTTGCCAGTGAAACCCATCACTTTGTAAAACTTGACAATCTGAAACCCGATACGGTTTATCAATATCAGATTTATACTTTAACACCGGTCATCGACACGCCGCAGAATGCCGGAATCACCCGTTTCTTCAAAACGGCTCCCGGCAAAGAACAGGATTATTCTTTTTTCTGCGTTACAGATTTACATTCAAACGCCAACTACTTGAGTTATGCCCTCAGCAGCCCCCAAGCGCAGCAGTCGGCATTTCATCTGCTGCTGGGCGACAATTTAAGTCACGCCGCCGGAAGAGAAGCTCTTTTCAACGGCGTCATTGATCCGATTGTTGCAGTCAATCAAAAGAATGATTCAGATATCCCTCTGGTGTTTGTCCGCGGAAACCACGAACAGCTGGGTGTTTTTGCCAATGAATATTTTTCTGTCATGCGCCATCCGTCAGGATACACCCGCTATGCGTTCTCTTACGGCAAAGCCTTCTTCATCGTCCTTGACAGCGGCGATGATAAGCCCGACGGTCCGACACGTCCTCTCTTTTCAAACAATCAGCTTCTGGCAGAGGAAAAAGAGTTTCTTGCTCAAGTTGTCAAAAGTGAAGAATACCGCAATGCCGCTTACAGAATTGCATTCATTCACATTCCGCCGCTGACGGAACAGGATATTCAATACGATTTGATTCAGCCGCTTGCTCAAGCGGAAACGCCGCTGACGGTCATGTTTTCAGGACACTGGCACGACTATATCCGCATAGATAAAAATACGCCGGAATTTTCGCAGAATACGGCGCCGCGTGTTGTGGAAAAACTCAAAACAGCCGCTCCCCTGCCCTTTACCAGAATTGTTTTATCAACCGATAATGCCCTCTTCTGCAAAGTTACAGAAAAAGCTCTGGAACTTGAGATTTTAAGCGTTGATCCCCAAAAAACGGTTATCTCAGCGGATAAAGCTGTTTTTTCACGGTAAAAAAGCAGTTTTCCGGCTTCATCGGTTTGAAAAAGAGGGGTTTTTCTGCTATCTTATCAACAGGACAAAAAAACCTTGCAGGGGGCGGAAAATCAAAACTTTTCAAGCCTCCCTTACAGGAGATATATTCGTATGGAAACAAAAAAAGAAAAACATTTTGAAGAATTGGTACAGCGTGTACCGTCTCTCGGTTTTCTTCTGCCAAAATTCAGAGAGATGACTGATAAGATCATCGATCTTTACAAGCGCGACGGCATCCTTTATATCGCCGGCAACGGCGGCAGCTGCTGCGACAGCGAACATATTGTGGGAGAACTTCTCAAAGGATTCAAGAGAAAACGTCCCTTTTCTCAGGATGAAATCCAACAGTACAAGTCTTTCTGCGGAGAACGCGGAGAATACATTGCCTCCCGTCTGCAAAAAGGACTGCGCGCATTTTCCCTTAACTCCCATCCGGGACTTAATTCGGCTTTTGCCAACGACGTTGACGGAGATCTCAACTATGCCCAGCAGCTTAATGCAATGGGCAGAAAAGGTGATATATTCATTGGAATTTCCACAGGGGGAAACGCCTCCAATATTGAAGCTGCGCTGATCACTGCAAAAATGATGGGCATCACCACCATTCTGCTGACGGGCAACAAACACGGACTCTGCGAAAAATATGCCGATATCGTGATTGATGCCCCCGCCGGAGAAACCTACATCATTCAGGAATACCATCTGGCGATTTACCATGCGCTCTGCCTTGAGGTGGAAGCCGCTTTCTTTGATGTCTGATTTATTCAGGAGAAAATAAAAATGTTCAAACACCGTATTATAAGTTTTCCTTTACTCCTTGCCCTGGTGGCTGCCGTCTTTTTCTGGAAAGAGGGCGGCAAATATCTTTTTGCCCTGATTGCAACTGCCGGAAGTGCCGCTGCTTTGTATGAAGGCGCACTGCTTTTCAACAAAATCAATATCAAAAACTCGCCTTTATTCTGTGCCGCAGGCGGTGCCTTGATTTCCGCCGCGTACTGCATTGACCAGTTCAACTGGTACAAACACAAACTGTGCGGCAATGCGGCAATTCTTCTTGCCGTCCTCACCGGATTTTATGCTTTGCTGGTCATGATTGCCAAAAAGAACGATATCGTTCAGAAACTCGCAGGCTCCATCAGCATTTTTGCCATTTTCGGACTGCCTTTCTATCTGCTTGAAACAGTTTATTTCCGCACGCTCGGCGGACTTCCTCTGCTGCTCTATGTGATTTGCGTAGTCAAATCCATGGATACCGGCGGTTATATTTTCGGCATGCTTTCAGCGAAACTTCTCCCCGGCGGAAATCACAAAATCGCCCCCTCCATCAGCCCGAAGAAATCCTGGGAGGGCGTTGCCGGAGGTATGCTTATGTCCGTGGCAGTCAGCCTGATTTTCTGCAAATGTTACGGCGGCAACATCCAAAACTACATCATCCACGGCGTTATTTTAAGTTTGCTCAGTCTTGCGGGAGATTTGACCGAATCCTCGCTCAAACGTTCTGCCGGAGTTAAGGATTCCGCCAACTGGATTCCCGGAATGGGCGGTATTTTTGACGTCTTTGACAGTTTCCTTTACGTCGGATACTTTATGCTTTTTTCAAATTTAGGAAGGTAAAACCATGCAGCAGAAAATCTTATCCTTGCTGAAAGAAAATGCAAGAATCAGCCTCGCCTCAATCAGTGCCAGAACAGGATTAACTGAAGAACAGGCTGCCGTTGAAATAAAAAATCTTGAAAAAAGGGGAATCATCCGCGGCTATACGGCTATTCTCAACGAAAACGCCGATTCTGCGGCACAGGTCAAAGCAATCATTGAAGTCAAAGTCACCCCGAAAAGAGAGGGCGGATTTGATCAGGTTGCCCGGAGAATCGCCAATTATCCGGAAGTCACAGATCTCATGCTGATATCCGGCAGTTTTGACTTGCTCCTGACCGTTCAGGGCAATTCCCTCAACGAAGTGGCAAACTTTGTTGCGGCAAAACTTGCGACGATCGACGGCGTAATTTCAACTTCAACCGGATTCATGCTCAAAAAGTACAAAGAATCCGGCAGAGTCATGGAGGATAATGATGAGTACGAACGTCTCAAAATCTGCCCCTGACCGTTTCGTTTCAGACCACATCCGTCAACTGCCCAAAAGCGGAATCCGTGTCTTCTTTGAACTGGTCAACACGATGGATGACGTGGTGTCTCTCGGTGTGGGTGAACCTGATTTCACCACCCCCTGGACAATCAGAGAAAGCGGCATTTATTCCATTGAAAAAGGACACACGGCTTACACCAGCAATCTGGGGATGCCCAAACTCCGCAATGCCATCTGCGACTATGTGGCAAAATACTATGGCGTGCAGTACAATCCGGCAAACGAGTGTATCGTAACCGTCGGCGTGAGCGAAGCACTGGATATCACCATGCGCGCTCTGCTCAATCCCGGAGATGAAGTCATTTACAGTGAACCCTGTTTTGTTTCATATCCTGCAGAAATCCTCATGGCGCACGGCGTTCCCGTTCCCGTCGTAACAAAAAAAGAGGACGCTTTTGCGCTTGATCCTGAAGAGGTGAGAAAGAAAATCACCCCCCGGACAAAAGCGATATTGATCAACTTTCCCTGCAATCCGACAGGGGCGGTCATGCCCGAAAAAAACTTGAGACTTCTGGCACAGCTTGCCATTGAAAATGATCTGGTCGTTATCACCGATGAAATTTACTCTGAACTGATTTACGAAGACAAACACTTTTCCATCGCCGCATTACCCGGCATGGCAGAAAGAACGATATTTCTCCACGGTTTTTCCAAGGCCTTTGCCATGACCGGTTGGAGAATCGGTTATGCCTGCGGTCCGGCTCCGATCATTGAAGCGATGATGAAAATTCATCAATACGCCATCATGTGTGCGCCGACCGTCGCTCAGGAAGCTGCTCTTGAAGCCCTTATCAACGGAGAAAAGTCCATGCAGTCCATGCGCGACAGTTACCGTGAAAGGCGCGATGTGTTTGTTTCAGGGCTCAACCGTATCGGTTTGGATTGTCTTCTTCCGCACGGCGCATTTTATGCTTTTCCCGATGTCCGGGGAACGGGACGCGATTCCATGCAGTTTGCCAATGAGCTGCTGCAATCTCAAAAGGTTGCCGTCGTTCCCGGAGAGGCCTTCGGCGAAAGCGGACGGGGCTTTGTGCGCTGCAGTTACGCCTCAAGTCTGGAAGAACTTGAACTTGCTTTAACAAGAATGGATAGATTTTTAAATGGATAAAATTTTCATCACCGGTCTGCCGCTGTCAACCGTCATCGGCACCCGCCCCGAAGAACGGGATTTGCAACAAAAAATCATACTTGACCTTGAAATAGATATCGACCTTGAAAAAGCCGCCGGTTCCGATGATTTGTTTGACACAATTGACTACTCAGAAATTGAGGAAAAAATGGTCAAACTGGCAGAGGAATCCCACTTCTATCTGATAGAAGCCTTTGCGGGAAAAGCGGCGGATATCATTTTATCCTATGAAAAAACGACCGGCTGCACCGTTACGATCACCAAGCCCAACGCCTCACACAGAGCAACGGTAAAAGTGGTTTTGAGAAGGGAAAAATAATGCAATACCGTTGTCCGCACTGCAATCGGGAACTGGCAAGAGAATTGTTCAAAAGAAAAGTTCTCTTCCGTTGTCCGGACTGCGGCGGACAGTTTCTTACGGTTTCTGCGCTGCGCGGACTGGCTCAAAGCAAAACATTTGTCAACACACTCTGGCGCAATGCCCTGAACAGTCCGCATCCCGGCGTTCCCTGCCCCGGTTGCGGAAACAGAACCCGGCAGGTTTTGCTGTTTACGGATATAAATTCAGATCTTGAACTGGATGTCTGCACCCGTTGTCAAGCCGTCTGGTTCGATCCGGCAGAACTGGAATCTCTGCCGATGAATGAGATTCCTGAAGAAAAACTTTCTCCCGAAGCAAAAGAGGCAATCGCTTCTTACGCCATAGCCCACGTCCGGGAAACAGCACAATACGAAAATGCGTCATCCGGATATGAAATCTGGAAAACGTTTCCCACACTTCTGGGACTTCCCGTCGAGCAGGATTCTTCCCCGATTCAACGTATCCCCTTTGTCACCTGGGCAGCGGCAGGAATCTGCATTGCAGTTTTTCTTTTCACCTTCAAAAATTTGGAAACGGTTGTCAACACATGGGGATTCATCCCGAAAGAGTTGTTCCGTTACGGTGGAATAACCTGGTTAAGCAGCATGTTTCTCCACGGCAGTTGGCCTCATCTGTTGGGGAATATGTACTTTCTGCTGATGTTCGGTGACAACGTTGAAGATGAACTCGGACATTGGAAATACCTGCTTCTGCTTTTTGCCTCAGAAATTTGTGCAACATTAACTCACCTGGTATTTGATTTTCGCAGTACCATTCCCTGTGTGGGAGCCAGCGGCTTTATTTCAGGAATTCTCGCCTGTTATGCCCTCTTATTTCCGCAAAAAACGATTTACATCGGTTACAGCAGATCTTTTTGGGGGTACGGAAAACATGTCACCCTGCCCGCGTGGGCGGCATTTATTCTCTGGCTCGCATTGCAGTTTCTGGCGGTCAAACTTAATCTGCCGGGCAACAGCACGGCTTATTTCGCCCATCTGGGCGGCGCAGCAACGGGTATAGTTGCAGCGATTATTTACAAAACAAACCGTGATAAAAACATTCAGATTCCTGATCTCTATCAGAAATTAAACTGCCGTAAACGCAAACAGCAGTAAACCTTTGATTAAACGTTTTCCTGTCGTGTCCTGCGTTCGAAAGTATTTTTTAAATTTCATCATCTTTGATCCAACCGGCGGGACTGTAAGTTGAAATGCGGCGCTTCAGTTCATTGTATTCCCGTTGACAGTGTTCATCAAGCATTTCTCCTGCTCTTGCCATGCAGCGGTGCATATCGCATTCCCGGTGGAAAAGCCAGTAGTACATGGCGGCATGGAGAAAATCATACACACATTCAATTTTTTCTTCGTTGCATTCACATTGTTTCTGTCCGATTTTGAAAACTTTCACGGCGTTTTCATGATCTCCGGCAGCCTCCAACCGGGCGGAAAGGCGCAGTAAATAATCCAAATCTGTATTTTCATCAATCTGTTGGATTTCTGAATGTAAATGCTCCGGCAGAGGCAGATTTTCCGGAGTAAGATACCTTTTCAATTCTGTATACGGCGTGACAGATTCATAAAATTCCGGAATAACCACAAAGGGCTCATCTCCGGCACAACTTTCTTTGAACAGCATGATTTCCGGAATAAAATACATCCGGCAGGTACCGCAAAGTCCGTGTTTGTTTTTAGAAACGATCAACTCCACCGGAGCGCCCAAATCCGGGTCATAATCAACTTTCCGTTCCCGGTGCAGAATAACCAGAGTATCAGCAATTCCCCTGCTCAATATCTCATCCTTTTTTGAAAAGACCGATACCAGAGCAAGAATTGCAATATTCAGTTCTCTTGCAAGTTCTTTCAGTTTGCGGCATTCGTCCGGACGGACATTGTCGGCAATCAGCAGATCAAAGTTTTTTTCTGAATGAATTTCTTTTATTTTTGCCAGCATTGCCTCATCAAATCCGGAGTGTTCCTCAAAAAACAACGGATAATCTTTGAGTTTATTTACCGCTGCAGTCAATCGCTTCACATCACTATTCTGATAGTCGGTATCGTAGTTGTTTTTTACCCCCGAAGCAATGGTAAGCAGCCGGAAAGTCAATTCTGTATTGCTCAAGTCCGAACAGAAAACGACTCCAGTTTCCTGCGTTTTCCGTGCGTGATTATGCACAATATTCAAAGCAAATGCCGTTTTGCCAAGTGATGGTGCGCTGGCAAGGATGGTAAGAGTTCCCTTTGTCATACCCCGCAGCATATTATCAAGGTGCGGATACCCGGTTGCGATTCCCTGCGGCTTTTTGAATGAAATATTTTCCAGCAGGATTTCAAAAGATTCTTTGATAGAGTCGTTGAGTGATTTCATTTTTATCTCCCGGTTAAAAGTGCATAAATTACATATCCGATTCCGTACAAAACAGCAAGACAGATGATGACGGCAAGAACAACCGGAATCAGATAAAGAATAATATTTAATACAAAATATCCGATAGTCAGCGCCACGGAAATTACTGCCATCCCCAAGAGACAGCCGACACTTGCTTTTACTGCTTCAGTTACTTCACCAGCCATAAAAAACCTCCTGTTCACGGGAGATAATATAGAACAGAAGGTATGACAAAAAACGGCATAGCAAATTTCAAAAAATTATTTTTCAAAAAAAAATCGTTGCAACACATAAATATCAAAGAAAAAAAATTATCCAGACATTGATATGACATCTTATGACATAGCAGATGTGGTATATTACTCCCACAAAACAATCAACCATTAACCAAAAGAGGTACAAAATGAAAAAAGACTACACTCACATCTGCATCGTTCTGGATGCGTCAGGCTCAATGGAATGTATCGAAAACGACATCAAAGGCAGTTTCAACACTTTTTTGAACAAACAAAGGGAGGAGAAAGGAAAAACCGTGTTTGATCTTTTCCAGTTCTCCAGTGAAGTTGAGCGGCTGGTCAAATCGGCAGATCTTGCACTGTTCAAAGATGATCTTATGGCGAAATACACTTGTTCCGGCTGTACCGCGTTGAACGATGCCGTCTGCACAGCAATCGACACTATGGGAAAAGAGTTTTCCGCCATGCCGGAGGAGGAACGTCCGGAAAATGTGCTTTGCGTGATAATCACTGATGGTCAGGAAAATGCCAGCAAAGAGTTCAGCACCGCAGATGTCAAAAAACGCATTGAACACCAGCAAAACGTTTACCAATGGGAATTTCTCTTCCTCGCCGCCAATCAGGATGCCTTTGAATCCGGTTCTGCTCTTGGTATAAAAGAAAATTTCTGCAAAGGCTTCTGTCAGGATTCCCGTGGAGTGGCTGATATGAGCATATTGATAAGCTGTTGCGCTTCGGAGATTCGGACGAAAAGGCGTGCAAAGAAGTAATTTTTGAACCTGTTTTCATGTGCAGATTGGAAATAATCTGCACATTTCCTGAATTCAATTATCGGAGGTTTTATGAAAAAGTTTATCGTTATTATCATTTGTCTTTGTACCGTTGCCGCATTTGCCCGTGGACCTCATCACGGACGGCATCATCACCACAGAGGGCATAACGGCGTGTGGCTTGCAGCCGGGATTACCTCTATTGTCGCCAACGGAATTGGTATTCTCAATGCCGTAAGTTCACCTCGCTATGTTGCCTCGGCTCCGGTAGTGACAACTCCGGTTGTTGTACCTCAAACTGTGTATCCGCAAGTAGAATACGTCCAGCCGCAAGTCGTTTATCCTCAAGCTGTCGGAGTCCCCCCATATCGGTATTATGAGCAAAGAGTTCCTGTTGTCCAAACGATTCTTGTCCCCATTCAGGTAAACGGCAGAATCGTCTACCGTCAGGAACAAAGAGTTGTTTATGTGACAAAATGAACTGTATTTGATTTTTTGAGGAGAAAACTTATGAATGTATATCTGGAATCTTTCAGAATGCCATCAAAAAATGATGAAAATAATTTTTTCAATGATTTGCAGATGACTTGCTTCAATTCGGTGTATCCCTTCGGACTTTTCAATGGGGAGTTGCCGGAATTTACATTTGAGCCGATAACGATATTTTACGGTGGAAACGGTTGCGGTAAAACAACTGTATTGAACGTCATTGCCGAAAGAATTGGAATAAAACGCGAAACGCCTTTTAATAAATCCATCTTTTGGGATAAATATGTAAATTACTCTTATTTCTCGCCTGAACCGGTTGAGGATAAAATACATGATGTCCAAATCTCCAGAGTGATTCCGGAACAAAGCCGCTATATTACAAGTGATGATATCTTTCAAAAAATCCTGCAGACAAGAAGCAAAAATGAAAAAATAGATTTGCAGAGAAAACAGGAAATGGATCAATATCAGCATGATAAGTATTTTGATTTTGCTGAAATCGGAGGATTTAACTTATCACGCTCCGGAGATTTTGAACAACTGCAACGAAAATGTGCCGCACAGCGGCAGA
>SUVX01000123.1 GCA_015061725.1 Lentisphaerota bacterium | reverse complement strand
GCATTATTGAAGAAAATACCAAAATTTCAGACGGAAATAAGGCAAAACTTAAAAACGTCATGGCGGAACTTAATAAATATATCGGTTCAAAAAATGAACTTCTGGATAACCGCTATCACCTTGACCTTGGGGACGAATACGCGCTCGGCGGTGCCTATTTTGTCCACTTTGCCAAATATCAGGCATTGCCTGACAGCTGGAACAAACTTTGGAGCAATCACATCGCCGTTATTCTCAACGAATACCTGCGCGGACACCGCGACCGTCACGCCGTCCTGACGGGGCTTAAAAACGTTTTTGAAACTGCCTGCTGCGGAGGTAATGAAAATGCTTGAGGGAAAACTTCAAAAATTACTTCAAAAACACCGTGTGCGCGGTACTTACGGTTATGTGCAGGTTGAGAACAAATATATCAACGATATGAATTTGCATTATGAATTCATTTTCGGCGGCAACAACCGTTGCAAAAACAACAAGGGTATAGAAATAAATCATATCTATACCGAGTTTCATGCCGAAGATGGCAGAAACAGTCGGAGTAAATTGGAGCATCTGTGCCGGATGATTGAAGCTCTGCCCCATGATGACTCCATTCAGGTCGTGAAGAAGACAAGTGGAAAAAATTTTGACGTTAAATATGGTCAGGGAGTCCCGCTTGTTGACGAAAATGGTGCAGAACGTGCTGAATCCGATATCATTGATGAGCTGAAACAGCAATTGGCAGAGTTGAAAGCGTTTATGGATGAAACATTGAATGCTTTTGTCTCCGGTACCGGACTGGAATACGCTCTTGCAGAAAAACGCTCTCTGCTTGAAAGCTCAAAACAATTGATTTTAACCGGTGCGCCGGGAACGGGCAAAACCTTTACTGCAAAACAGCTTGCAAAAAAATGGATTGCTGAAACCAACGGTTCTTTTGCAGAAAATTTCTGTCAGGTGCAGTTTCATCCGGGATATGATTACTCCGATTTCATCATCGGCTTGAAACCCGAACTTTTTGAGGGAAATGTTACTTTCAAGTGGAAAGACGGGCTCTTCAAAGCCTTTGCCGATAAAGCAAAAAAGGTTCGCGAAACAGACGGCGAAAACTGCAAGCCTTATATCTTTTTAATTGACGAAATCAACCGCGCGGATCTGTCAAGAGTTTTCGGAGAGGTGTTTTCTCTGCTTGAAGAAGATTACCGTTATCCCGAAAATGAAACGGGAATCATTCTTCCTGACGGCAGTTCCTTTGTTCTGCCCGATAATCTCTATATCATTGCCACGATGAACGATATCGACCGCAGCGTTGAAAGCATGGATTTTGCCCTGCGCCGCCGTTTCAGTTTTCTTGAAGTCAAGGCAGAGGACTCCGTTTGCATTATTGAAGAAAATACCAAAATTTCAGACGGAAATAAGGCAAAACTTAAAAACGTCATGGCGGAACTTAATAAATATATCGGTTCAAAAAATGAACTTCTGGATAACCGCTATCACCTTGACCTGGGAGACGAATACGCGCTCGGCGGCGCCTATTTTGTCCACTTTGCCAAATATGCCGATGAAGAGCAGCCGCAGGAAATGCTGTGGGGCAATCACCTGCATATCATTCTCAACGAATATCTGCGCGGACACCGTGGCCGTCATGCCATTTTAACATGCCTCAAAAACGTCTTTGATTCAGCCTGGAACGGGAGTTTGCAATGATTCGTCTGCGTGACAACCGTTTCGGCAGCTTTGCACGTTTTTTCCGCCGCATGGAGGAAACGGACCGTTATTTTGCGCCGCAGAATCCTGATTTCGGCGAATCTGTCATTGATAAAGTTCCTGAAGACCTCTGGCAGATATTGACAAGATTCAACGGCAAAACTCTCTCGCAACTGCGGCAGATGGGCAACGGTTCTCTGCTGACGCTGGGAGAAATTGCCGATGATACCGGCGATCAGGCATTTTTCAAACTTTTCAATCCCGGATTTTCTCCTGACCGGAATCATCCGGAATCCTTTGCGCTTGAAACGTCAAATTTAATGGGGGTATTGAAGTTCCGTCATCCTGAAAAAGACTGCGCGATTCAAATGGAGATCCACTCCCGCTTTGACCGGGATGACCGCCAGTTGTTTTTGAATTACATGTTAAGTAAAGTCTTTCAGGTCGATTTTCTGGAACTTGTTTCCGCAGGGAGCGAGCATATCTGGGAAATTCTGCTTGCCATCATGTTCTGCCGCAAATTAAAAGATGCCGTTCCGGCGGGACTTTACAAAGAGTACCGTACCTTTGCTGAAAATGACCTCAAATTCAGGGGACGCCTTGACCTGTCAAGACATCTGCGGCAGAACTATCCGCTGAGAGATAAAATTGCTTACAGTTACCGCGCCATCACCTTTGACAACCCGATCAATCATCTGCTCCGCAGTGCCGTTGAGCTGATCCGCCGCAAGTACCCTGCGCTGCTTGATTTTGACCCGGATACCCGTGATTTTCTGACGGAGTTGAAAAGTGCCACTGCAACATGGAGTTCCGGAAAAGTCCGTGATCTGCTGCGCCATCCTTCCTGTTGCAATACCATCCGTCACCCGTATTTTGCCGCTTATTTTGAAGAATTGCGTATCCTTGCAAAAATGCTGCTTGAGGGAGATTCTTTGAGTATTTACAGCGCATCTTCAGAAGAGGTTTCCGGCGTTATTTTTGACGGTGCCTGGCTCTGGGAAATGTATATTGCTTCTCTGCTGGAAAAAGAGGGATTCCTGCACGCCCGATACGGCAGAAAGGGGGCAATAGATATTTTCAAAGGGTCAAAAGCGGGCATGTCGCAGATGTATCCGGACTTTTACTCCAAAGAAGATCAAATCGTTCTTGACACCAAATACAAGAGGGCGCATGACGGACGTGAAGATCTTTTGCAGCTGCTTTCTTACGTTTTCATCACCGGTTCCCGCCGGTGCGGTCTGATTTATCCGCCGCTGGAAGATGATTCAATACAGGATAACCTCGGTCCTGTCGGCATTGCTCAGCAGTATTATCCTGAAAAAGAGTGCTTCTGGTGGTCATTTGCCTGTTCAGCTCTTCCGCCTGCGGATACAAGTGTTCAGGACTTTGCCGCCTTTATGCACAAAGAAGAAACCCGCCTGAGCGAAGATTATATCCGCGTCATGCGCTTAAACTGAGGTGTCGTAAATAAATTCTTTAAAAATCTTTTTTTGCGTTTATATTTTTGATTTAAGAATCCCCAATAATTTCTGAAAACTGTTTTGCTCAGCCAGTTTGAGAACAGCTCTGAAACCGTCGCCGTAAATGGGATCATTATCCATAAGCAGGGCAATGTTGCGTTCCGGTCTGCCGCACCAATTGTTGTATTCAAAGGACATGTATTGTGCAAAACCTTCAGCGTAAAATTGATTGTCCAGACAATTTAAATGAGATTGCCACAAATCGTGTCCCGCTTCGTGTGCAAGGACTTCTTCGGCTTTAGCCGGGACCATGCCGCGCCGCAAATAAATTTGACATTTGAAGGATGTTGTTTTATTTCCGAACAGAAAAGTCCGTTGGATTATGCTTTCAAAACTGTAGAATCCCATTTCCGTCATTTCCCCTGAATTTTGTGACAATTTACGCAGTTGAGCTGCGGATATCACCTGCGGCAGAGGGGAACGGACTGAAAATCCGTATTTGCTGCGGAAGAAATTATAAACATTACGGGTGATGCCTTTTAATATTGCCTGATCCGGATCAGTCAGATTATTTCCGCAGTCTCTGCAGAAAACATCTCCGTCATACTTCCAGGCTTTACCGGTTTTCAGGGGAAAATGGCAAGCACTGCATAGAGGATGGTCCTTGCATTTCGGACAATACAATCTGCTGGTTCCGTTGAGTGAACTGATAATATAATAATGTGTCAGATGGTTGCCGCAACTGCAGCAGACTGTTGTTTGGCGTGAAAAACATTTCTGGCAGAAAAGCCGAAAATTTTCATCCAGAAAAAGAGATTCCGCTGTTGCTCCGCAGGAGCTGCACGCTTGTTTGAAATGTCCGTTCATCGTGTTTCCTTGTGTTTTTTGCGTAAGTCCTGAATCAGAGATTCACTCAAAAGAATTCCCAAAGTTCTGAATGCCTGATCCCGGTAAGAAGTTGTGGAATGAGTTGTCTGCGAGCCAGTCAAATAGACTGTTTGTGCCGGAACGAAGACATACAGGGGATACTCAATTTTTTCCACGGTTCCGGAAAGACTGTCGGTGATACGTGCTTCGATAACAATATCACAACGGATTGAAAATCTAACCTCCGAGGCTTGCTGTTTCAGAAGTTTATGTTCTTCAGAGTAAGATTTTATATGCAGATTAACCAGATAGTGGTAAAAGGAGAAAACGGGAGTTCTCTTTTGAAGTGTATCCAGTAGAGCAGAGATAACTTTTTCAGAATTTTTCGGTGCAAAAATTTTTTCTTTAAGTCGGGTAACCGGAGTCGATCCCCGGAAAACAGACCGGTATTCTCTGTTACGGTTGAGATTCCAATGGAGCGACATCACATACTCGCCTTTATTGTATCTTCTCGAAAACAGATAACGCTGCAAATCAATTTTGTAAGGTGAGTTGACGATTTTGATATTCTCGTTACTGTTATCGTTTGAATATTGCCGGGTTAAAGCAGTTCCTCCGGCTTCCCGGGGATCAAAATCGGCACTGACCAAGTTCGAAAGTTTTACTCTCAGCGGCGTTGAACGTATGATATTTTCAAAACGTTTTTCTAAATCCGCCCTTGTCGGAACAGCCGGAGAATCAGGAATATCCGACTGAGTATCAGCAGTTTTCAAATAATAAAAATCCCCGGCAGTCAGAGGCGCGAAATTTTTTGCCGTTGAAGTGCGGAATGATATCTTTAAATTACTGTTTTGCGGATTGCGTTTAAAGATTTCCCTGATTACAGTTATTTTGTGAAATCCGCGTTCAAGGACGACAGAAAAATTCTTGGGCAGCTTTGGTTTTTTGATTGTTTCTGAAATACTTTTGGCATATACTTTCCCGTCAATATAAACGGCATAATTGCCGAGCGAAGACTGCAGGTACCTGGGCAGAACACACTGAACCTGAAATTCATATTTGTTTACAGCAGGAACATAAATATATCCCTCATAACAGGTTGTCAGCCAAGTGATGTTTGTTGTCGGGAAGTATTGTTTTTTCAGATCGAAAAGTTCTATGTCAGTCATGCCGTACCGGACAAAACTTGCATTTTTAAAGTTGAAGAACTTATCCGTCCATGGCATGTGATTGCGTCCTGTCCAGATTTTTACATTGATTCCGGGCAGATAGTTCTGTTTTTCGTTCGTACGGATTTGATATTCTTTAATCAGCAGTCTGCACAACGCATCGAAATTTCGGGGCGTGTTTTTTTGAACAGCAGCCTGCAATTCCGGAAATGTTCCGAATGCCAGAGCTTCCCAGGCGGTTTTGTCAACGGTAAAAATTTTCCGGCAGAGTGTTTGGATTTTTTTCAGAAGATTTTGCTGTTCCGGTTTTTTGCGGTATTTGGGATTGCTGAAAAGTTCCTCCATTACGATCAGACAGCGGAGACAATCTCGCAATGCATTTTGCTGTTCGGGAGAGAACGCGCCAATCATTGATTCAAAATTCTGTTGAATTTCAAAAATATTGGATTTTGCTGAGTTTGAAACTGTTTTTTCCGCTTCGGGTGCCGCAACCGGTTTGCTGATGTCTTTTTCCTCAACAACAGTCGGGGCAATTGAATCTATTGCAGGAGTTGTTTTTTCTGCCTTTCCGGGACTTGCTTTCTTCGGGAGTTCAGCCTGCTTTCCGCTGTTCTTTTTGGGAACAAGCAACCTCTGGCCGATCCTGATTTTTTTGCTTCCTTCAGCAGTCATATTGTTGGCTTTAAGCAAATCAGAAATGGAGACACCGAACTTTCCAGCGATTTTTGCGGGAGAATCGCCGGCCTTGACAACGTAAATGTCTGTCATCTGGACAGCATAAATGCCTGTGTCAACTATGGAAACAGCTTTCGGCGGTTGTTCGTTGGTATTCTGTTTCGGGGGAAGAATGGATGAAGGCTGACTGTTGACGTTTCTGGTGGTGGTGGGCGTTTTCGGTTTTCCGGAATCGGAACTGAACTTTTTAAAAAGAGCCGGATTTTTTAATTCTAAAGCAGGAATTGTTTCTGTACCAGGAAAATATATGAAAAACAATACGCTGAAAATTGCACAGAAGTAAATTGAAATAAAGCGACCGCTTTTCTGAGTGATGATTTGTCCGGTCATGGTCAACAGAGGCAGGATTGCTAATATGACTCCGATAGCCCGGTGCGGCAGATTGGTTGTCATTAAAAAGGCAAATGCCAGAGAAATCAAACAAAAAAATCCGATATTGCACAGTGCCGGAAAAAATTTGATTTTATATTTTATACCGGCATTGATAAGAAGCCAAAGCGGAACAATTCCGGCAAAAAGCAGAAGAAATTCAGCGTAAATGTCAAATTTCAGCACTGCAAATGTCAGAGCAAACAACATGAAAGATGTCACAGCAGAGCCGAAATGGATAAACTTTGCAAATACCCGTGTCTTATCTTCCGGCTTCGTTTCAGCCTTTGGTGCCGGCGGTGTGACCTTCTTTGGCGGCGGCGTAACCGGCTTTGGCGGTGGCGTAACCGGCTTTGGCGGCGGTGTAACCGGCTTTGGCGGCGGCGTAACCGGCTTTGGCGGCGGCGTAA
>SUVX01000122.1 GCA_015061725.1 Lentisphaerota bacterium | reverse complement strand
ACTTGAAGAATACATTTGCTATTTTAACAATGAAAGGATATCTTTGACATTAAACGGTATGAGTCCTGTAGAATACAGAACTCATTTTTCAGTCATTTAACCGTCCAAGTTTTTGGGGTCACATCAGGGCAAGGGGCAGAGCCCCCAAAAACCAACCAAATAAAAAAACTCCAACAGTGCCTAAAACAACCGCAGGAGTTTTTGCCAAGCTTTTTTCAAAAAAGCGACACGCCGTTTTTCTTTGCCCAGCTTTCTTTTTTCGTAAAAAGAAAGCTGGTACCCGGGACGGGGATCGAACCCGTACTCCTTGTGGGAAGCAGATTTTAAGTCTGCTGCGTCTGCCATTCCGCCACCCGGGCAACAGGGAAAAAAACTGTACCTGATAAAAGATAGCCGAACTTTTGAAAAAAATCCAGTAAAAGGCAAAAAAAAATCGCGGAAATTCGCAAAGTCATTGCAAAGAGGATAAAATAATGCTATATTTTTGAAGAAAGAAGAAAAAAAAGGACAAAAAAAGAGGATACGGAGAATGAATATAAAAAAAATGCGATATCTTGTACTGATGCTGGGACTGCTGACGGGATTTGGATTGACGGGAAACGACACACTTTTCAAAGAAGTTATGCAGGCAGGTGCAGCAGCAACGGAAAAAAAATATCCGGATTCGGATACGGTACTCCTTTATAATAAAGAAAAAATCCGTTACGATGAAAAGGGGCTGTCAAATTCAACGGACGAATATTATCAAAAAGTGCTGACGGAAAAAGGGAAGAAATTATTGCGGAGCTTTACATTTCACTTCAACAGCACATACGAAACGCTGACGATAGAGAAGGCGGAAATCATAAGAAACGGCAAAATAATCAAAATAAATCCTGCGGAAAACAGTAAAGTTTCAATTGAGCCGGGGCAGATGGGGAGTAACATCTACGATCCGGCAAATAAGATTCTGACATTGGCGATACCGGACTTGCAGGTGGGGGATATCGTGGGCTTGAGAGTCCGGAGCGTGGTCAAAAAGGCGAGGATACTGGGATTCTGGGGGAATTATATCCCGCTGCAGAGTAATGCGCCGATATTGAAATACGAAGTAAAAATAGATGCGCCGGAGAAACTTCCGCTGAAGTCGATTGCGCTGAAAGATAAAGAGGGACCGGAAGTAAAATTCAAAGAGGAAAAAAAGAATGGCAGGATCAGCTATTATTGGAAAGCTGAAAATGTTCCGCAGGCGATACCTGAACCGGATATGCCGCCGCTTTATACAGCGGTGCAGAGATTGCTGGTGGGAACGGCAAAAAACTGGAAAGAAATTTCACAGTGGTACTATAAACTCTGCCGTCCGCACCTGGATAAGACGGATGCGGCGATACGGAAAAAAGTGGCGGAACTCACAAAAAATGCAAAGAGCCGGGATGAAAAAATTATGGCCTTGTTCCAGTTTGTATCGCAGCAGATAAGATACATGGGACTTACGCCGGAGTCTGAGGCGCCGGGATATGAGCCGCACGATGTAACAATGACATTCCATCAGCGTTACGGGGTGTGCCGGGATAAGGCGGCATTGCTGGTTGCGATGCTCGAAACGGCAGGTTTGAAAGCATATCCGGTGCTGATTATGGCGGGTATTCCCAAAGATGATGATGTGCCGAACGGCTACTTCAACCATGCGATAACGGCTGTGGAGACGTCACCCGGGGAATATATACTGATGGATCCGACCAATGAGAGTGCGCGGGAGCTGCTGCCGGCGACACTTGCCAACTGCAGTTATCTTGTGGCAAAAGCTGAGGGGGATAAACTCCGCAGAACGCCGTCACCGGATTCAAAGTATAACAGTCTTTTGATTTCAAGTGCGTCGGAATTGAAGGGGGACGGACGTCTCACGGGCAAAATCACACTTCAATTTACAGGAATCAATGATATGCTTTACCGGGACGCACTGTCGCGCTGGACTCCGGAAGAAACGGAGCAGTATTTTTCGCGCCGGCTGAATGCGGCGATCCCGGGGGCGGAACTTGTAAAACTTGAAATCACTCCTTCGCCTGTCCGCAACATGAGCAAACCTCTTGCGGTCAAACTGCATTATACGGCGGAGAATATGCTGCCGTCGAGAAACGGACCTGCGGTGCTGCAGCTGCCGGAATTGGGCGACTCAATCGGAGCATCGGGATTTCTGTTGGGTTCTTTTGCGTTGGAAAAACGGCGTTTCAAACTCCAGATGCCGTCTACATTTTCGGTACGGGAAAATTATACGCTGAAACTTCCGGAACACCTGAAACTTATATCACTGCCCGAAGCGGAAGCTCTTTCTGAAAAAAATCTGATACAATGGGCGAGAAAAATCACATGGAATAAAAATATCGTTTCCGGAGAACGCACATTTTCGGTGGATTCACTGGAGTTTACGCCGGCGGATTACAGCAAAAGCCGCGAACTTCTGCGTAAGATGGATATGAAAAAACGTGCGTTGCCCATTGTGGAAAATGATTTTTCACAAGTAAAAAGTGCAGATATGGGCAAAGTTTTTGCAGGAGCAGATACGCTGATTCTGGCAGACAGAACCAGGTGGACACTTAAAGATAACAACCGCTGGGAGGAAGAGACATTCCGGAGAATAAAAATTTTAACCTATGCAGGCATGAAAGATGCCAGTGAAATCAGGGTGCATTATAATCCGGTCCGCGATAAGGTCAAAATCAGCGGAAGGGTGATTTCTCCCGACGGACGGGAACGTTTTTTGCAGGAGCAGGAAAAAAATATCATGGATGCCGCCTGGAATGCTTCGGCGCCGCGTTATCCGGGCGGAAAAATTCTGGTGGCCAATCTCCCGGGAGTGGAAATCAATTCGGTGATAGAATTCAAAATCACCCGTCAGGTCATCCGTCCGTTTTTCGCACAGGAACTGACCTTTGCAGGTTTTGCTCCGGCGATAAAAAAGGAGCGGATCATAGATGTTCCTGAGAGGATTTTTCTGCGTTATTCTCCCCTGCCGGCGGGCGTGGAGTTCAAGCAGATAAAAAACGGCAACCGCCGCATTTATACATGGACGGCGCAGAATATCCGCAAAATTCCCTCTGAACGCAATCAGGGACTTTTCAGAAACTTTGTGCCGACAATTCTGGTTTCAACAGGCAACTGGAAAAATATTGCGGCGGAAATCAATAAAGTCCTGACAAAGGCAAGCATGCCTGAACTCAACACGCAAACGCGTAAACTTGCAGAAAAACTGCAAAAAAACCTGCCGGAAAAAGGTACCAAAAAGGAACGTCTTCTGAACAAAATCATCCGGCTGAGGGATTTTGTATCAAAGAATATCCGACCGGCGGGACCGGGATTGTCGGATTTACCGTCGAAATATCTTTCTGCAGCAGATGTGACACTTAAATCCGGATACGGCAATTCGGCTGACCGGGCAATACTGCTGGGCGCACTGCTTAAATCAGCAGGGATAGATGTGGAATTTGTGCCGGTCTCAGATTTGCTCAGCAGCCCCAAGACGATCCGGGGCGTGGAACGTTTTCCGCAACTGATATTCAATAACGTGCTGCTTTATGTGCCGGAGGCGGGAATTTATCTTAATGACACCTCGCATTACGCCGAACCCGGCACTCTCAACAGCGCCAACAGAATAGCCCTTTCGCTGAAAAGCAGCCGTATTGAATCAATACATCCGATATTGAAACATGAGAGCAGAACAGAACGACTGGTCAAAATCAATATCCGGGAGGACGGTTCGGCAGATATTACAGTCCGGGACAAATATTTCGGCAGCAGTTTTGAAAACGCCAACCGGCGTTATGCGGAGTTGACGCCGGAATTGAAGAAACGGCACTTCATGGAACTTGCCGCAAATATTTCCAGAGCCGCCGTTATCACGGGTACGCCGGAAACAGATTTCCGCAGTTATCCGGGAGAGGTGAGTTACACGCTGCATTGTCCGGGATTTGCGGTATCAGCCGGAGATTACCGGGAGTTTGACCTGCCGTTCTTCAAAGTGTTTCCGTATGCGGCGGGAACGGTAAAAAAGAACAGAAAAACGCCTTATCAGCGGGATGAGTCTTTCGGATTATCCATCCGTTATGTCATTACCTATCCCGTCCGTTACGCCGTAAGTTCCGGACGTCCCTTGCGGCTCCGGCTGGGAGACCACATCACCGGCACTTTCAGTCAGGACTGCATTGCAGGACTCGGCAAGCTGGATATGACTTGTAAAATCAAAATCCCGGCAGGAGTCATTCCTGCAGCGGACTGCGACAGATTATTTACTTTCAATAAAGAGCTTGCCCGTCCCAATGCGGGTAAAATCGTCCTTATTCCTCAGGGAGAAAAAAAGAAATGAAAATAGAAATTTTACCGACCGGTCCGTTATCAACCAACTGTTATTTGATTTATCTTGAGGATAAACGCATCCTTTATATCGTTGATCCGGGTGCCGATCCTGAAAATATCGTGACACATGCCCGAAAGTACAATGCTGAAAAATGCGCCATTCTGCTGACGCATGCTCATGCGGACCACATCGGCGCAGCGGGAAAAGTTGCGAAAGAACTTGATGTCACTCAGACCTGGATGGGTGAAGAGGATAAGTTCATCTATGACAGTCCCGACAATCATATTTTCCCCTATTACAGCCGGGCAACGGATCGTCCTGCAACGTCGGAGTTTGATCCTGCGGGAGATTTTGAAGTCCGCCGCATGCCCGGACACAGTCCCGGGGGAGCCGGTTTTCTTTTCAGGCACGATGGAAAATCCGCCTTTTTCGTCGGCGACAGTATTTTTGAAGGCTCCATCGGCAGAACCGATTTGTGGGGCGGAGATTTTGATGTTTTAATAGAGTCCATTCAACGCGAAGTTCTGTCGCTTGAAGATGACTTGATTCTTTTTCCCGGACACGGTCCGTCTACCACCGTCGGACGTGAACGGTCAACCAATCCATATATCCGGAGGTAATTTATGTGTAAAGCGGGGGAAATATTGAGTAATGTCAACCTGCAGGGAGACTATTATTCAGTTGAATTTTATGCGCCTGAAATCGCGCAGACTGCCGTTGCAGGACAATTTGTCCATGTCAAAATCGGCGATGAACGCGGCGACTGGATTCTGCGCCGTCCCTTCAGTATCTGCAACACCGATTCTGAAAAGGGAACAGTCAATGTGGTTTACAAAGTTGTCGGCAAGGGAACGGCAGAGTTGTCCCGCATTGCGCCCGGCGTCTGCTGCGATGTGATGGGACCTCTGGGCAACGGTTTTGTTCCGGTTGAAGATGCCACACCCGTCGCCGTCTGCGGCGGTTACGGTGCAGCGGCAACATTCATGCTCACCAGAAGCAGTAAAAAAGGCGTTCTTCTGCTGGGCGCCCGTTCCACGGCGGATATTATTCTGACCGACCGTTACGAAAAAGCGGGATTTGATGTCCGTCTTGCGACCAATGACGGCAGCGCGGGAACCAAAGGTTTCGTGACCGATCTCATTCCGCAGCTTCTCGCCGAAAGACCCGGGGAAAAATTCTGTTTCTACGCCTGCGGACCCCATCCGATGCTCATGGCTCTTGCCAAACTTCTGAAAAAGCTCGGTCAGGAGGGACAGTTGAGCATCGACCACCGCATGTGCTGCGGTGTCGGTTCCTGCTTTGCCTGTGTGGTCAAAGTTGTCGATCCCGGCAGTGCCGACGGCTGGCGTTATGCCCGTTCCTGCTCTGAGGGACCGGTGTTCAAACTTGAAGATGTTTATGTTGAGGAGTAATAAAAATGGCTGATCTTTCTGTTGATCTGGGTAAATTTCAGTTGAAGAACCCTGTTATGACCGCCTCCGGCACATTCGGTTACGGTTTTGAATATAATAAATATTATGATATCTCTCAGCTGGGCGCAGTCGTCGTCAAAGGTATCCGCATGACGCCCTCACACGGCAACCCCACGCCGCGCGTGGCAGAAGTCACCGGCGGCATGCTCAACGCCATCGGACTTCAGGGCCCCGGCGTTGACAAGTTCCTTCACGGCGAAGAATACATGCCCTTTCTGCGCAAAACCGGCGCAACGGTCATCGTCAATATCTGGGGAACAACCGTTGCGGAATACGCTGAAGTTGCCTCCCGTCTTGAAGCAGAAAAAGAGGGGATAACCGCCCTGGAAATCAATATTTCCTGTCCCAACGTCAAAGCCGGAGGTGCCGCTTTCGGTACGGATACCGCGCTTGCTGCCGAAGTTATTTCCGCCGTCCGCAAAGCCACTACGCTGCCCTTGATTACCAAGTTAAGCCCCAATGTAACGAAAATCAGCGACTTTGCAAAAGTTGCCGAGGATTGCGGCAGTGATGCAGTTTCTCTTATCAACACCATCTCTGCCATGAGTATTGATATTGAAACAAGACGTCCTGTTCTTGCCAACAAAACCGGCGGCTTCTCAGGTCCCGCCGTCAAGCCTGTTGCGGTCCGTATGGTCTACGAAACGGCTCAGGCGGTCAAAATTCCGATTATCGGCATGGGCGGAATCATGAACGGAAACGATGCCATTGAGTTCTTCCTCGCCGGAGCCTCCGCCATCGCCGTCGGTACCGCCAACTTCGTTGATCCCTTTGCTCCTTTGAAAGTCATTGACGGCATCAACGCCTACCTTGATAATCACGGATACAAATCCATCACCGACATCGTCGGCAAACTCGAAATCTGATCCGGTTTTGGCTAAGGTGGGTGGGAATCGGGGGAGAGGGAAAACTTTTTTTCACGAGAAAAAAAGTTTTCCCTCTCCCCCGAAC
>SUVX01000121.1 GCA_015061725.1 Lentisphaerota bacterium | reverse complement strand
ATACGATTTTCGCTTAACTCCCCAAAAAATTGTCAGATTAAACGCTACTTTGTCAGATTAAACGCAAGCAACTTCTGCTCGGTTGCATTTACTTTGACAAACTTGCGTTTACTTTGTCAAGTGACCAATTTTGTTGAGAATCAGCCAAAACTTATGCGTTATCCTTATCGCGCAGGGCGGCGCGGCGGATTTTGCCGTTGACAGTTTTGGGCAGTTCAGTCATAAATTCCACGATTCGGGGATATTTATAGGGGGCGGTATGCGTTTTGACATACTCCTGGATCTCTTTTTTGAGTTCTTCACTGCCGGTTTTGTCTTTGACAAGAACGATACTTGCCTTGATGACTTTGCCGCGGACTTCATCGGGAACGCCGGTGACGGCACACTCCAACACATAGGGAAGCTCCATGATGACGCTTTCCACTTCAAAGGGACCTACACGGTAACCTGAAGTTTTGATGATATCATCGGCTCTGCCGACGTACCAGAAGTAACCGTCTTCATCCTGCCACGCCTGATCTCCGGTGTGATAGAATCCGTCGTGCCAGACTTTGCGGGTGTCTTCAAGGTTGTCAACATACTGACCAAAAAGTCCGGCAGGGTGGACGGACTGTTCCGCTTTGATACAGATTTCTCCGGTATCGCCCACGGCGACGGGTTTGCCGTCAGGATCAAGCAGCACAACTTCATACTGCGGATTGGCTTTGCCCATACTGCCGGGACGCGGCGTGACATCGGCAAGAGTTCCGATGGTAAGTGTCGTTTCAGTCTGTCCGAAGCCCTCATACGGCAGCAGTCCGGAAACTCGGGCAAAGGATTCGCTCACTTCAGGCGGCATTGCTTCTCCGGCTGTTGTCACATGCTGAAGCGTTGAAAAATCATACTGTGTCAAATCCTCTTTCACCAGAAAACGGAAGATCGTCGGCGGCGCACAGAAGGTCGTGATGCCGTACTGTTTGAACATCGGCAGCAGATCCGCTGCATGGAAACGGTCAAAGTCATAGGTGAAAACTGCCGCTTCACAGAGCCACTGTCCGTAGATTTTGCCCCAGAGCGCCTTGCCCCATCCGGTATCGGCAACGGTAAAATGGATTCCGTTGGGATCGACTTTGTGCCAGTGCCGTGCGGTCATGATGTGTCCGAGCGGATAGGTGTGATCGTGTTCCACCATCTTGGGGTATCCCGTTGTGCCGGAACTGAAGAAAATCAGAAGCGGATCGGTGGACTTCAGGTTTTCCGGTCTTGCAAAAACAGCGGGGAAGTTGCCGTACATGGCATCGTAATTCATCCAGCCGTCACGTTCACCGTTGACAACAAGTTTCCATTTGAGGGAGGGCGTCTTATCCGCAACAGAATCCACCGCATCGCACACACCGTCTCCTGCGGTACAGACGACACATTTGACGTGCGCTTTATTGATACGGTACTCAATATCGTGTCCGAGCAGTTGAACCGGGGCAGGGATGACCACAGCTCCGAGTTTGTGCAATGCGTTCAAAAGATACCAGAACTGGTAATGACGCCGGACAATCAGCATGACCCGGTCTCCCTTGCGGACGCCCAGAGAATAAAACAAGTTGGCTGTGCGCGAAGAGTTTTCTGAAATATCTTTAAAGGTCAGATCCCTGCATTCTTTGTTGTTGGATATCCAGCGCATGGCAAGTTTATCGGGATTCTTTTGTGCCAGATGATCCAATACATCAAAAGCAAAGTTGAAGTCTTCAGGAATATTGAAGTTGACTTTGCAGAGATTGCCGTCTTCATCAAGGACTTCAGTCATATATTTCTGATAGAGCAGAGTGCCGTTTTCAGGAAGAGACTTTCCGGTGGCGGAACGTTTGACGGCAAAACTTTCAGGTTCGGACTCTTCGTTATTGGTGTGCATGACGATTGAGAGGAACTTGCAGCTTTTGCCGTTCAAGGCGGTCAGAGCGTGTGAAGAACGTCCGTCAAAATAGATGGTGTCTCCGACGTTTAAGACCTCTTCTTTGTCTTTGAGGACGATCAGAAGAGAGCCTTCAAGAATTAAGATAAACTCCTGACCTGAGTGGGTTGAAAATTGCAGTTCAGGATTTTCCCCCTCGTAGGGCGCCGTGATGACAAAGGGTTCGCCCACGCGGTTTTTCATGTGGATTGCCTGATGCAGATAAGAGAATCCCGGTCTGCGGGCAAGAGAAAAACCCTCACCGCTGCGGGTGATGGTGTAGGTGCTTAAATTTGAAGCCTCTCCGCTGAGGACGGAGGAAATCTCAATATTGAAAAACTCAGCAAGTTTATAGAAGAATGAAAACGGTGCTTCGGCACTTCCGTTTTCGTAGGAAATGTACTCTGCCGGGGTAATATTAAGGGCAGATGCCATCTCTTCTACTGAATAGTTTGCCTCTGTACGGATTCCCTGAACCCGTGTTCCGATTTGTTTGAGATTTTCCATTTTTTTGCCTTTTCGTTTATTTTCTTTACACGAACAGGCGGGGAGGATCTTTCTAACGTGTCGTGGGAACACGCTTTTTAAGACCACCCGCAAGCCGTGTAATTTGGTTTGCGTGTGGTCTATCTAATAATAATGCTAATTCGAATGTCGGAAATTTGAGCAAAAGCACAGCTTTCTGCAATAATAATCGCAGAACCTTTAATCGCCGTATTTTTGCTGTTCATCATTCGTTATATCCTCAATGGTTTGCACTGATAAAACTAATATAATACGTTTTTTTCGTTTTTCAAGGGCGTTTTTTAAAAAAATGAAATGATTTTTCAAAATTCTGATATTTTTTATCATTCCGCTTGAAAAATAAAAAAACAGTGCTACATTGATAAAAGAGTTCCCGAAAGAACATGAAAGAACAGAGATGAATTTCATTAACAACAACAGCTTTTATTACTTTTTTGGCTGCTTTGCTTTTTACTTTAGAAAGCGGGGCGGAGTTGTTGTTGCTGTCTTGAAATAGTTTTCTGCGTGCAATAGAAATTTTCCGAACCCCGCCAAGTTAAATTCCGGCGGGGTTTTTTTTGCTCAACAATCCAAAACAAAGAGGTATAAATATGATTATCATTCTCAAAGAAAATGCACCAAAAGAAGAACTCGACAGTTTGGCAGAAATGCTTAAATCTCACGGTGTTACTCCGCACATGACCGAGGGGATTCATCAAACCATTCTGGGACTTGTGGGCGATACGTCAAGAATTGATATTGAAACGATCTCGCAGCTTAAAATCGTTGAGGCGGTGCGGCGGATTCAGGAACCATTCAAAAATGCCAACAGAAAATTCCATCCGCTGGATACGGTCATCAAAGTCGGCAATGCCGTTATCGGCGGCGGTTCATTGACCCTGATTGCCGGTCCCTGTTCGGTTGAAAGTGAAGAGCAGATTATTTCTGTTGCGCGCGATGTGAAGTCTTCGGGCGCACAGATTCTGCGCGGCGGCGCGTTCAAACCCCGCACTTCACCTTATGCGTTCCAGGGATTGCGTGAAGAGGGGATAAAACTTCTTCTTGAAGCCAAAAAAGACACCGGACTGCCCATCGTGACGGAAATCATGGATTTGTCACAGCTTGATCTTTTTGACGAAATTGATATTATTCAGGTCGGCGCAAGAAATATGCAGAATTTTGAATTGCTCAAGCAGCTGGGACACTCCGGCAAGCCGGTTCTGCTCAAGCGCGGACTTTCAAACACCTATCAGGAACTTTTAATGAGTGCTGAATACATTATGGCATTCGGAAACGAACAGGTGATTTTGTGTGAACGCGGAATCAGGACTTTTGAAAATTACACGCGGAACACGCTGGATATTTCCGCAGTTCCGGCATTGAAGAAACTGTCGCATCTGCCGGTTGTGATTGATCCGAGTCATGCGGCGGGAATTGCGGAGTTTGTTTCTCCTCTTTCAATGGCGGCGGTTGCCTCCGGTGCTGATGGTCTTATGATCGAGGTCCACAACGATCCGCCGCACGCCAAATGCGACGGAGCCCAGAGTCTTACGCCTGAAAGTTTTGACAAACTTGCCAAAAAACTCAACATTCTCAAAAAAGCGATGCAGGAAGTATAAAGGAAACTTGGATGGCGGCGCCGGTGTGCTTATTGCGGTTATCAAGGCTTGTTGCGGTGCAGCCCGTCAGGGCACGGGCGCACCTGTTCCTCTCTCATAAGTCTCATAAATCCCATACCAAGCCTCACAACCGCGCTCCCCTCCTCCTTGGGGAAACTGTCGCACAGCCGGCAATTATTTGAATCCGGCTTTTTTCAGTGTTTCTTCTGTGTTGATTTCTGAGTTGGAACCGGAGAGCTGCAGCAGCAGTTTCTCAATTTTTGCAATTGTTTGAGCAGGATCTTTTTTTATTTCATTGCTTACAGCAGAAAGCAGGACTTTTATCTTTGCATTATATTCGTATGTGACCGACATCCGGTAATGTATATTGATCTCTCTTGCAAGATACATACATCCGACAGCAGTTCCGATATTGGTTGCAATCAGGAGAATGACAGCAATCCAGATTTTTTTGAATTTCAGCATATTCGTTTGTCCTTTCTAAAAGCAGCATAAAAGCCCACGACCTCAAGAAGAATAAGGGAGGTTGCCGGGGTTGTCTGACTTGTCCGACTTGTCCGACAGGTCCGACTTGTCCGACAGGTCCGACAAAAAATTTGACTTTTCAAAAAAGTGGTGATATATTACCATTAGTCTTTCTGAGTGTGTGCTTGAACCATCGATTGGGGTGCCTGCAGAAAGATGTTTTTTTATTCCAACGTCCACTCATTTTTACCGTAATCATCACTGGCATTGTGCCAACTGACCAGCTTCAGCTCTTTGCCATCCCAGACCATCACACAGTAGCTTTGAGTTGACGGGTTATGCAGTACAATTCTTTTCAAGCAAATTGGTTCTTTGTTACCCCTTGGGGTTTCACTTGCTCTTTTCAAACTGACCACCACCCGGCAATTTTTGTTTCCCAGAGTTTCCTGCAAGATTTTTACAGCAAGTTCCGGGTTGACGAACAGTTCTTTGTGATTACGCCAGAGATGTTCAATGCCTTTATAAGCATCACCGGACGCAAGTGTGTATTCAATCTTCTGTTTCAACCTTTTTCCTCCTTTTCCGGCACAGTTTCTGGATTCCCCGGAACAGCAGGTAGATTAAGCCAATGGGAATCATTGTAAACCAGATATACATCCAGCCGAAAAGGTACGCACAAGCGACAGAAAATCCATTCTCAGGATACCGTCCGAATTGCGTTTCAAGAAACATTGCCAGAGCCACGATCCCCCAGCAGACAAGGAAAAATATTCCCCAAGGTACAATGGAATAATGTCCGCTTTTACGATGTCGGAAAAATTGCGGATAGTAGTAATGCAACAGACACATCCCAATAGGAAAATCAATAAAAAATATGGTTCCCGCAATATTTCCCAAAAAATTCCGGAGCGAAAGTGTACTTGCCCGATCAAACACAAGAACAAGCACGATCGGCACGGTCAATAATAGAGCAATTCGGAAAAAATGAATCTTTTGTGTCTGATTTTCGTATTGTGGAAATTCAATTTCTTTATCACGGTATTTTTCTTCAAGTTTGCGCAAAGTAATTTCAAAAGCCTGACGGATTTGGGGAATTTCATTTTCGGCAGCCGAACGGCAGATGGCAAGAAACACGAACAAAAACGCGCTCATTCCCAAGGGAATAACAGCCTGCCACGTTCCGGTACATAAAAGCAAAATCCCAATCATCACCGCAAAACAAAGATAAATCCAGCAAAACAGACTTATATTCTGCGGAGCAATGGTGATATGCAAAATCGTTTCAGGCGAATACTCTGATTTTTCGCATTGTATGGCAAGTTCGCCCCGCAAAGAGTTTCTGCCGGTGATGCCGGGATATAAATGAAACGGCTTGCTCCGTCTGAAAAAGATGAATTTATTTGCTTCAAATCCCGCTTTGAATGCCGCAAAACTGAAAACATGCGGCAGTTCTTTCTCAAAAACTGCTTTCAGTTCGTCTTCAGAAAAAGAAGTTCGCAAATAATATTCTGCGTAAGGCTTGAAATATTTATCAAATAATTTCATTATTATCACCTCACGGGTAATATACCACACCCCACAGGCGTTTACAACTGTGGATTGCCGATTTTTGATAAGTTTTTGTAGGGATTGGGGATTATGAAATTTTCTGATTTAATCAAATTATCAGATGATTTTTGGTTAAAAATGCCGTTTGATGAATGCTCTGCCGCAATGGGTTTTGAGATAAAAGAAATTAAGCGGCAAAGCCGCGCTGTAAAGGTAACACATCCTCCCGCCGAAAGGCGGCAACTTCACAAGCGAATGAAATGAGCGGCTTCACAAGTGCAATGAAGCGACAGCGTAATGAAACGACTTCACAAGCAAGGCTTCCTGGAATTGGTGAAGATGTGAAGAAAAACTTCGTTTTTGAGTGAAGAGCGGCTGACGCCGCGTGAAGAGAAGCCTTGCGGCTTCGTTCACCATTTTTGCCGCAGGCAAAAATGGTGGGCGATGACGGACTCGAACCGCCGACATTCACGGTGTAAACGTGACGCTCTAACCAACTGAGCTAATCGCCCTTTCTTAGGGTAAGTTCCTTAATATATACCGCAACTTCTTTTATGTCAAGTTAAAAGAGTAAAATATATAAAAATCGGATAAAATTGAAAGACGGAATTGAAAAAGCCTGGAATTATATCTGTTATAAAATACATCCAAAGAGTTTTGAACAGCCCCAATAGACCTTAATGGATCTGATGGATGACCCGAGGGGATCTGACAGACTTAAACGGACTTAATACAGACAGATACGGACAATTTTTCTGAAATCCGTGTCCGTTATCGTCCGTTTCTGTCCGTCATTGTCCGTTTTGTGAAATCAATTGCGGCATCTGTTTTGCAAATGTCACCAGTAAAAATCTATATAGTTGCCGGAAATTTCAAGCACAAAAGAGATAT
>SUVX01000028.1 GCA_015061725.1 Lentisphaerota bacterium | reverse complement strand
GATACGGATGGTGACATTTTTGGCAAACGCTCCCCGGGGGATAAAGCCTGCCAAAAATGTCACCATCCGTATCGCCCAGCTGGGACGGGAGTGGGGCAACGCTTACAAACGCGACACCATGCGCGGACTGCTTTCTCCTGAAAACGCTTCAAGTCTGGAACAAATCAGACAGTGGAAAAATATCGGGAACGTCGCCATCTGGGATTACTGGATCCTCTATGCCGGAAAGAGCAATTATCCCACACTCAACACCCGTGCCATTTGGGAGAACTCCCGGGTGTACCGGAAACTTGGTGTTCACTCTTATTTTGCCGAATGTGAAGAGCCGCACAGCACCACGTTTCACGCCCTGCGGCTGTGGATTGGTTCTCAGAGCATGAAAAATCCGGAATTTGATTTTAGTTCTGCGGTCAAAAAGTTTATGAAAGCGTACTTCGGTCCGGCGGCAGATGAGATGTTTGCCTGTCACGAATATCTTGAAAAAAGTTTTTCATCGCTCGACCGGAGCGCGGGCGCGTTGGGTTCACATAACCGCAATGACTTGAACAAGGCATTTTTCAGCAGAATGAATCAGCTTTTTGATGCCGCAGAAAAAAAGGTTTCCAATGATAAAGTTCTGCTTGCAAGAATAAAAAAGGAACGCCTGACCATGGATTACGGTTGTCTTGCCAGACGCCGTGAAATCGGATTGAAAGATGTTTCTTCTGTCGTCAGACGTTTCAAAGAAAATTTGCAGGCAATGTATACCCTGCCGCAGATTTCAGAAGGTAGAATCAGGAAACTTAAAAAACAGATGGGTGATTTTATCGACGGACTTCAGGTGACGGCGGAATTGCCTGATTTTCTCCGCAACCGTGAAATCATTGCTGATTTCACCTGGCCGCTGTTATCCCGTAAGGCAAGGTATGTATTTCTCAAAAACGATGCCAATGCTGCGGGGGGAAAAGCTGTCGTATTCGGTCCCAACCGTTTCAACAAAAAGCCTCTGCGTTTCGGATTTTTTGACGAATCCCGGCGGAAACAGGTGAGAAACTGCCGTCCGAAAGCTGTTGATAAAGCCGGATTCCACTATTACGCCACGGGCAGTTTCTCTCTCAGCAGCAGCTGTTTTATCTGGGTTCACCCCAGTTGGAATTTACAGGCGGATTTATCCCGTTATTATGATACAAGCGGTCTTAATAACGAAGCAGAAGCCTTTGTTTCCATTCAGACAAAACCGTATTTTGCTGTAGACAGAATCATCGTTGTCCGCAAAAGGAGTAAATAAAATGAATAAAGCCTCTTCCATCAAATATTCTTTTTTCTTTGACTTTCACACGCCTGCGGCGGTACCGTCAGTCGGTGAAAAGTTTGATGCTGAAAAATTCACTGATCAACTGGTGGATTGCGGTGTGGATTTTCTCACCTGTCACGCCCGCTGCAACCGGGGAAATGCCTATTACAATACCGGATTCGGCAAACGTCATCCGGGACTGAAATTTGATTTGATCCGTGAACTCGGCGAAGCCTGCCGCAAAAAAGGCATCCGCTTTTCGGTTTATTTCAACGCGCATTTGAGCGAAGAGGAAATGATTGCCCATCCTGAATGGACGGAACAGCCGCTGCATCCGGAAAGAAAGAATCCGCACGGCCCCTTTTACCGTCAGGCGTGCTATAATACTGCCTATGCCGGACATCTCTGCGCCATGACAAAGGAATTGGCTGAAGAGTATCCCGTAGACGGATTTTTCTACGACTGCCTGATGCCGTCGGACTGTGTGTGTCCCGTCTGCGTTGAAGAGATGCGGAAAATGGGGTATGATCCCAAATGTGAAGAAGATGTCCAAAAATTCAGTGATTTTTCTTCAGCGCGGCTCTGCCGCAAACTGCATGAAGTGATAACTTCCGTCAAGCCGGATGCTCTGATCTTTTTCAACGGACGTCCCTTTGAAGAAATTGCGCCGCTTGTCAGTCATTTTGAAGCGGAGTGCCTGCCGACTGCCGACTGGGGATATGAGACACTTCCCGTCATGACTCACCACCTGCACACCCTTGACCGTAAAAAAGCCATTATCAACATGACCGGACGTTTCAACAACTGGGGCGACTTCGGCGGCTTGCGGACACAGGCGGGACTGGAATATGATATGTTTTACGGACTTGCCCACGGATACCGTCCGGATATCAGCGACCATATGATGCCCTCTTATGCCTGGCCGCAGCCGGTGGCAGATCTGGTAAAAAAGGTGTATGATTGTATCCGTCCCTTTGACGTTTGGACGACCGGCGCGGTCAAAGAACCGGAAATTGCGCTGTTTTCAGCCCGTCCGGGTATTCGATCCCTTTATCCGGATTCTCCTGAAGTGAAAGCTGCGGTGCGGATGCTGACGGAGTTGAAAGTTCAGTTTGAACTGATTACCGAAAACTCTGATTTGCGCTCCTACCGCCTGATCATTCTGCCGGATAACTTCCGTCTGACGGAAAAAGCGGCAGATATTCTGCGCCGTCATCTGGAAAAAGGCGGAAAAATCCTCGCCTTCGGTTCAGCCGGATTGTCTCTTGACAGGGATGAATTTGCCCTGTCTGACTGGCCCGTCAAATACATTTCGCAACTGGCGCACGAGCCGCTGTACTATCAGCCGGAGGGGGATTTGGCGAAAAATCTTCCGGATATGCCGTTGTCAGTCTACGCTTCCGGTGCAAAAGTTGAAGCTGTCCCCGGGGCGGTTGTTCACATGGAAATCGTCAAACCTGTTTTCAACCGTGAATGGGATGGCTTACGCTGCAAATATTATGCGGCTCCGGCGGAAAAAAGCGGCGAACCCTTTATCGTTGAAAAAAACAATATCATCTGCGTTACGGGAGAAATTTTCACCGGCTACAAGACCCGCGCACCGTTTCAGCACAGGGAACTGGTCAAAAATCTGCTCGGTGTTCTGGATAAGACTCCGCAGCTGCGTGAAGAGGGACTTCCGGGTTTTGCCCGCGCTTTTCTCCAGAAAAATGATGAAAAAATTCTGCTGCATCTGCTTTCTTACTGTCCTGAAAAGCGCTGTGATGCCATCTGCGTTGATGAGCGGGTGATTTCTCCGGAATCAAATATTTCCATCCGTCTGGACGGCAAAAAGGTTGCCTGCGTATTTCTTGCACCTGAAGAAAAGGTTTTGGAATACACCGTTGAAGACGATTACTGTAAAATCAGCGTTCCGCAATTTTCAGGCTATACGCTTGTTGTAGTGGAATAAACGCTTTCCCTCAGTAAAAAGCCCTCAAGCCATGCCGTACAACGGCACAGCCTGAGGGCGGGATTTCCTCTATAGCTCTATTCTGAAATGTTTTTGGTCAGAGGGGTGTTGAAGTTTTCATAGAAGGCACCGGCACGTTCTGTAATATTGAGCAGGTGTCTGGAAATTTTGCGGAATTCCGCGAGCAGATCCAGATAGAGAAGACCCACTTGCGGACGGCATTCCCCGTTTTTTATGCGGGAGATGTGTCCCGTTTCAAAATCGTCCAGCAACTGGGTTATTTTGCCGTGAAGAATGGCTGATTTCTGCAGAAGCTGCGGCGTACAGCAGGTGAGGATCTCCGTTGAAATTTCAGCGATTTCTGCAAGGGTGTCATGCAGAAGATCATATTCTTTCTCTGCATTGGCACTGAATTTCAAATCATTCTGCTGAAGTTCATTGATGATTTTGCAGATAATGGCGGTGTGATCTCCGATGCGTTCAACGTCATTGGTACAGTGCAAAAGCAGGGGGATCTGGGCGGCTTCGTTGAGAGTCAGTCTTTTGCCCATCAGTTGAGAAAGATATTCGGTGATATTTTTCTGACGTTCATCAATATCCGCTTCGCGTTTTTCAAGCTGACGCGCCATGATCTGATTTTTGCTGTCATTGCGATTGTAGAGATTGAGGGAGCAGTCGATCATTTTCCATGCTTTCTGAAGCATGCGGCGCAGGGCGTAGGTTGTCTGAGTCAAAGCAATCGGCGGCGCATCCAGAAGATGCGGTTCAAGATACTGATACTTGATTTTGCCGGAGGAAACCGGAATCACTTTTTCACAGATTTTAGCCAGCAGCGGAATAAAGGGCAGCAGAATCAGTGTCGTAAACACATTAAATACAGTATGTGCATTGGCAATTTGCCGGGGCAGTTCCCCGTTGAGAGAAATTTTCTTGATCAATGTGAAGAAAGCCGGTTCACCACCCCACTTGATCAGAAAAGTTCCGCAGATAATAAAAACGCCCAGTACATTAAAGAGCGTATGAGCCAGAGCCGCCTGTTTGGCAACTCTGTTGGCAGTCATGGCGGCAAGCTGAGCTGTGATGGTCGTTCCGATATTGGAGCCGAGAATGAGAGCAACGGCGGTATAAACATCCAGAAGTCCGCTTGCGCCGAGGGCGATGACGATACCTGAACAGGCGGAACTGCTCTGAATGATCATGGTGGCAAGCACACCGATAAGAACAGCTCCGAGCAGGGAACCTATGGGAATCATTCCGTCAACAGGGGTACATTGAAAGGTGAGAAACGCTGATTTGAAAGCATCGAGTTTGGCAAGTGTTTTAAGTTCACCGCTCATAAATTCCATGCCGAGAAAGAGGAATCCCAAACCGACGATGGTTTCGCTCCAGTTGGCAAGTTTCTGCTGTTTTGAGAAACTCAACAGAAGTCCTGCGATGATGGAGGGCATGATGATCCATGTGATATCAAAAGCGACCAATTGAGCGGTGATCGTCGTACCGATATTGGCGCCGAAGATCAATCCCATTGCCTGAACCAGAGAGAGGAGTCCGGCGTTGACAAAACCAATGACCATGACGGTACTGGCACTGGATGATTGAATGACGCAGGTGACCGCCGCGCCGGAAAATATTGCAATCAGCGGATTGGCAGAAAACATCCGCAGGATACCGCGCATTTTTTCTCCTGCGACCTGATGAAGCCCGTCACTCATGAGCTTCATACCGTAAATAAATATGGCAAGTCCTCCGAAAACTTGCATAGTTGTTGCAAACATAGTAATACCTTTTAAGTTGAAATTGATAATGTTTTTTGAGAGGGCAAACAGAAATCATGCAGAAATTTGAGGTCCGGCACGGACAAAGAAGTATTTTTCACACCGGCAGGAGGCATTGTCGGAATTTTCGAAGAAATATTTTACATTTGATCGGACAGCAATAACAACATTCCGGTTGCCGGAAGGTGTCTCTGCAATCGCAGAAGAAAAACTTTTTGACGTCCGGCGGAGAGTCTGCTGTCTTCTGTTTGAGTTGCATGAAAACGGCGTGTCATCAAACAAGTCTGTTAAATCTGTCTGATCCGGAAGTGTGATACTCAGGGCAGGGGAAGTTCTGAAAATACTGTTTGCAATGACATCCTGATTTTCTGAAACGTCCGGGAGACTGTAGAGCAACGAAATCTGGACAAGAAAAAAGAGACGGCAGAACACAAACAGTTCCTTGCGGCTTTTGCGGGAGGAACCGTTGAAAAAACATATATCAACTGTCTTTGTTCTTCTCAAAAATCACCTTGTCAGAAATTATAAAAATTCCGTTGTATAATATACACTTTCAGCTGTTGAAAATCAAATGTCACGCAGGAAAATATGCCGTTGGGGCAACGTGATGGCAACGGCGGTGTGCGTGGTGCGAGGGTGCGGCGCTTGCATCTGACAAGAGGGCGCGCCCGTCTTCGCCCTGACGGGCTGCGCCGTGGCAAGCCATGTGATACCCCGAGGATTTGCGAGGAGCACAGATTGGTTTGGCTCGGGGCAAATTTACCGTTGGGGTATGCAAGGCTTGTTTTATGGCAACGGCGGTGTGCCGTCTGCGTGGGCGTGGCGCTTGCATGAGATCTGTGGGAACTATGAGATTTATGAGAGGGGTATGGGGGCGCCTCGGTATACCCCGTGGGTTTGCTTGCCGCTGTGTGGTTGGGCTCGGGGCAGATTTACAGCAGGGGTGATTATTGCAATCGGCGCACCAATCACACAATCTCATAATTCTCATAATTCTCATAATTCCCACATCAAGCGCCGCCCGACACGACATTGCAAACAACTGCGGCTATTCAGAATTTGAGCAAAAAAATTCCGCCGGATTATCGTGAGCCACCTCAGGCGGGGCAGCAACGTCGCCCCGCTGCCCGGCTTTTTTTGCCAAGCTTTTTTTCACCTGCAGAACTACCCACGGGCATTCCGGGGGATTCCTAAGGGGGCGAGAGCCACCTTAGGCGGGGCAGCAACGTCGCCCCGCTACCCGGCTTTTTTTGCCAAGCTTTTTTTCACCCGGAAAAAAAGCGGAGGACTTGAAAAAAGTATGAATTTGTGATATATTTTAGAGATGTATTGTCTGCAAATTATTAAAAACGCTGAAAGGTATTCCGGTAAATAAATGTCAACGCCGCCCGTTTATGATGATGGTTCAATCAAGACTCTGGATTCGCTGGAGCATATCCGCCGCCGTCCCGGTATGTATATCGGACGTATGGGCGACGGTTCGCACCAGGATGACGGTATCTACGTTTTGCTCAAAGAAATCGTAGATAACAGTATCGACGAATTCATCATGGGCTGCGGCAAGCGTATTGAAATCACCGTTGCCGACGGCAGGGTGAAAGTCCGGGACTACGGACGGGGTATTCCGCTTGCCAGACTGGTGGATTGTGTGTCGATCATCAATACCGGCGGCAAATACAACGATGAAGCTTTCAAGTTCTCAATCGGCATGAACGGTGTGGGAACCAAGGCTGTGAATGCGCTTTCACGATTTTTCAAGGTCCGTTCCGTCCGTGACGGAAAATTCAGAGAGGCATATTTTGAAAGAGGGATTCTCAAAGAGTCCATCGAGGGCGATACCGACGAGCGCAACGGCACTTATACCGAATTTGAGCCGGATGCGGAACTTTTTCCCAACTACGCTTACAGAGAAGAATATATTGAAAAGCGTATCTGGATGTATGCGTATCTCAACAGCGGACTGTCGCTTTACTATAACAATGAACGCTACTATTCCTCAGACGGACTGCACGATCTGCTTGAGGCGGAAACAGGGGATGAGAAACTTTATGATGTCATCTCTTTCCGTTCCAAAGAAATAGAATTTGCTTTGACCCACAGCGACCGCTACGGAGAAATCAGTTTTTCGTTTGTCAACGGGCAGTTTACGCATGACGGCGGAACACATCTTTCGGCGTTCAAAGAGGGTGTGCTGAAGGGGATCAACGAATTTTCAGGCAAAAATTACAAGGCGGATGATGTGCGTGACGGTTTGATCGGCGCCGTTGCCGTCAAGGTGATGGAACCGATTTTTGAATCCCAGACCAAGAATAAACTGGGTAATACTGATATTCGCGGTCCGGTGGTTGCGGCGGTCAAAGATGCTCTGGCGGACTACCTTTATAAACACAGTGAAACCGCTGAGATCATCATGGATAAAATTGTGCGTAATGAACATATGCACAGAGAGATCCAGGAGGTCAAGAAGAAATCCCGTGAGAGTCAGCAGAAGACCCGGCTGCGCAATCCCAAACTCAAAGACTGTAAATATCATGTCGGCGACAAGTGGCCGCGCAAGGTGGAACCCAAGGATACGATGATATTTCTCACCGAGGGTAACTCTGCCGCGGGAAGTCTTGAAGTCTGCCGCGATGTGGATTGTCAGGCGATTTTTGCTTTGCGCGGAAAGCCGTTGAACTGCTATGGAATGAAACGCGATAAGATTTATTCCAACGAAGAATTGATGTTCCTGACACTTGCGCTGGGAATTGAGGAGGATATTGAAAGTCTGCGCTACGATAAAGTTGTGATTGCAACCGATGCTGATGTGGACGGAATGCATATCCGCAACCTGCTGCTGACTTACTTCCTCACATTCTTTGATCAGCTGGTGCTTTCAGGACACCTTTATATTCTGGAAACGCCGCTATTCCGTGTGCGGACAACACCCAAAGACAGTATTTACTGCTACAGTGAAGCTGAACGTGATGCCGCAGCTGCAAAGTTGGGTAAAAAAGCGGAAATCACCCGATTCAAGGGATTGGGCGAAATTTCACCCAAGGAGTTCGGACAGTTTATCGGACAGGATATCCGTCTTCAGCCGGTAACACTTGAAAATATGCGTAACATTCCTGAAATGCTGGGCTTTTTCATGGGAACGAATACGCCTGAACGCAAAGAATATATCATGACAAATCTGGAGGTCTCCAAATATGAGTGATGAATTGGATAAGACTCCGGAAAATACAGAAATCATTTCCGGAGAAATTTCTGCTCCGGAAACAGACGGCAAGGCTGCTGTCCGTAAAAACACCGATGCCAACGCCTATTTCCGGGCGATGATGGACCGTTACTTTCTGGATTACGCCGCTTACGTCATCAAGGACCGCGCGATTCCCGATGTGGATGACGGATTGAAACCTGTTCAGCGGCGTATTCTCTGGGTACTGCACGAAGTGGATGACGGCAGGACACATAAGGCGGCGAATATCGTCGGTAACACAATGCATTATCATCCGCACGGCGATGCTTCGATCGGCGATGCGATGGTGGTGCTGGCAAATAAAGAATATTTTATCACCAAGCAGGGAAACTTCGGAAACATTTTTACCGGCAGTCCCGCTGCTGCGCCGCGTTACATTGAGTGCAGTCTTTCTCCGCTGGGACGCGAGGTGCTGTTTTCTGATGAAATCACCGAATTGGTGGATTCCTATGACGGCAGAAGCAAAGAGCCGGTCGTGCTTCCGGTGAAAATTCCCAGTTTGCTTATGCTCGGCAGTGACGGTATTGCTGTGGGTATGGCGACGAAGATCATGCCGCATAACTTCAATGAACTTCTGCAGGCGCAGATTGCCGCATTGCGCGGAGAGCCTTTTGAACTTTATCCGGACTTTCTGCAGGGCGGACTTATGGATGCCCGTGAATATGCCGACGGAAACGGAAAAATCGTTCTGCGGGCCAAAATTGAAATCGACGGCAGGGAACTGGTTATCAGGGAAATTCCGGCGACGACGACGACTGAGAGTCTGGTTGCCTCCATTGAAAAAGCGGCAGAAAAGAACAAGATCCGCGTTTCAAGCATCAACGATTACACGGCTGAAAATGTTGAAATCCGCGTGGTGCCTATGCGCGGCGCCGATCCTGAAAAGACATTGCAGGCACTTTATATGTATACCGATTGTGCGGTATCTATTTCGGTCAATATGACGGTTATCTGCGACCGTAAACCGACACAGATGACGGTGCATGATGTTATCATCCGCAATACTGAAAAATTGCTGGAGTATCTCAATCTTGAACTTGAAAATGAGTATAACCGTCAGTCAGAACTCTTCCACGCCAAGACGCTGGCGCAGCTTTTCTTTGAACACCGGATCTATAAACGGATTGAAGAGTGCCGCAGTGAAGAGGAGGAATATGCCGAAGTCCATGCCGGATTGGCACCTTACCGTCCGCTGCTTAAACGGGATGTGACGGATGAGGATATAGACAAACTTCTGGCGTTGCCGGTGCGGCGTATCAGCCGGTTTGATATAGAGAAAAACCAGCGGGAACTGCGGAAGATTCTGGATACGATGAAACAGCTCCGCCGGAATCTGTCGCATCTCAACGATTATGCGATCGAGTATCTGCAGAAACTTCTTGAAAAATACGGTAAGAATTATCCGCGCCGGACGGAAATCGAACACTTTGATAAAATTGACCGTCAGCAGGCGGCACTCAGCAATATAAAAGTCGGCTGGGACCGCAAGAACGGCTATATCGGCACCAAAGTTAAAAGCGATGATACGGTGCTGTGCAACGAATTTGACCGTCTGCTGTGTGTGACGAAACAGGGAAAATATAAAGTCATAGCCATTCCTGAAAAAGATTTTGTCGGCAAACTCTATGATTTCCGCCGTTACGATACGGAACTCTGCTACGGCATCATCTACCGCGAGAAGAAAAGCGGCAAGTACTACGGTAAACGCAGTGTGATCGGCGGTTTTATTCTTGACCGCGAGTACCAACTCTGTCCCGAAGGCTGTCAGCTGGAATTGCTTACTCCCCGTGCGGATGCGGTTTATACCATTGTTGAAACCGACGGCAGAGGACATGTTTCAGAGCGTGAAATCAATCTGATGGAACTGCCTTTGCGTGTTCCGAAAGCGCGCGGATTTCTGATTTCGTCCAAGACGGTGAATAAGATCACGCATTCCCGCTATCTGACGGAAGAGGAACTGGCAACGCTGACGCCGGTGGAAGATACTGCCGATGATGAAGAAGAAACAACTGATGTGGCAGAAGTGGAAGAAGCCGTTGAGGAAACAGTGGATAAAATCGCCCCGGTTCGTCTGCGGATCAAACGCAATCCTCTGCCGGAACTGCCGGTTCTGATCGAACCCGGCATGATTCCCGACGCGGCAGTTGCTCCCTCAGTCGAAGAAAAAACGGCGGAAGAGACACCCGCAGTTGAAGAAACACCAGTTGTTGAAGAAACACCTGTTGTTGAAGAAACACCTGTTGAGGCGGAGGAAACTGAAGCAGAGGAAACTGAAGCAGAGGAAACTGCTGAATCCGATGGCGGAGATGATACACCGGGGACCTCCGGCGATGGCACGTTCTTCGGCGAGGATACTGAAAAGCCCGCAAAAGAAGATAAACCCCGCCGCAGCAGAAACCGCAAGCATGATTACGACGACGATGACTTCGGAATCATCCAGCCGGAATTCGGATTTTAACATGATGGCAGACCGCATTATCCATTCCATAACAATTAACTTCGGAGGTTACAAATGACAATGAAAAATGCTCACGGTTGTTATCCTTGCAAGAAATGCGGGAATACCGATATTTGTGTAGGAACATGCGAAAGAGTTATTGACCATAGATGGTGGGAAAAACCTACAAAGATTTTTTACCTTGTTTCATGTCATTCAGCGAGATGTGATTACGCCACACGTACCCCGGAATTCAACACACCGGAAGAAGCACGTGAGGCATGGAACAACATGATGATGCCGGAACCAGAACGTGAACCCGATCCTGTCAAATCAAGACAAGCACAAGTTACACCACTTGAGATATTTTTGAAAGGCCGTAGATGAAATACGTAGAGATAGAGATCAATAACTACGTCCCTCTCTTGCATTGTGGTACAAAATCTATCAAAATAAACATAACCTCATTATATATAATGCTGCCGGTTCTGCTGTTGTTTTTAACTTCGTGCGTGACAGAACGCATTGAAAAGCGTCCGGTTGATCCCTTTGCTTTTGCGCCCGGTGAAAACAACGGGCGGACTCTGGGGCGGCATTACAAGCCCGCAGAACGGCTGCCGCGCAGTCAGTATACCGGACGCGGCGAACGCCGTAGAGAGGTTTTTGTGCCTGCCCGTCTTGAACGTTTTACCGGAAATCCCCACCTGGTCCGTTAACTGAAAAATAACGGCAAAAAAACGATAATTGCCGTTTTTCGTTTGAAAAAGGGCGAAAAAACACGATTTTTTTCAGAAAATGACTGGAAAAAGCGGCTTTTGCGTGTTATGTTAAATGAACGCACATTGTGGATTATTGTATTTTTGTGTCTGCAGGGTGTGTGAAATGGTCGGTCCGGGGTTCGGTAAGAGTCAGGGATCGGGGCAGTGAAAACAGCAGAAGGGCAGTGCGAAAAAGCCCGCTGCGGGACTTTGAGAAAAGTCCTTGAAAAATTGCTCCGGTGACTGCTTCTTAACGGGTTCCGGAGGAAAGACCGGATGTTAAGAGTGTAATTTGTTTAAAACAAAGTAAAAAAGGTGGTATTCGGGTCCGCAAAGTTGCGTTGTCTGAAGCAGCGGAGGGAAGAACCGTTGCCGGGTGCGAAAGCTTTTTGAAATTGAGCGTGTGCGAAAATGCTTGAGAAGAAAAGTTCCGGCAGGCAGAGGACAGGGAAGCGAAACGGCAGGGACAGAATATCAGAACCAAAAAAGGCAGCCGTCCGGGTGGACGGCAGTCTCAAATGACATGGGGAACCAATCATGGAAGTGAGAGCTTTGACCAAGAATGTGCGTATCTCTCCGGAAAAGGCGCGTCATATTTCGCGCTTGATCCAGGGAAAGAGCGTCACCGAGGCACTGGCTATCGTCGACCTGAGTCCGCGTAAAGCAGCGGCTTTGATCGGCAAGACCCTGCGCTCGGCGATCGCCAACGCCGAAAACAACTGCGATGCAAATCGCAAAGCGCTGGTCGTCAAGGCGGCGCTGGTAAGCCCGGGACCGATCATCAGACGTTTCCGGCCTAAGGCGCGAGGTTCGGCGGGACGGATCCGGAAACGGACCAGTCACGTGGAAGTCATCCTGAGCGACATGCAGTAAAGAAAAAGGAAAGAATCGTGGGACAGAAAGTTAATCCTATCGGATTGAGGACCGCCCTGACCCGTAACTGGGAATCCCGCTGGTTCGCTGACAAGAAAGTCGGCGGCCGCACTCAGTTCGGAGAGTGGCTTCACGAGGATCTGGCGATCCGCAACTTCATCAAAACGAAATTTGCTGCAGCTGCAATCGCCCGGATTCAGGTTGAACGTTTTGCCAATCGTGTGCGTGTGACCATTGCGTCCGCCCGTCCGGGTGTGCTGATCGGCAAAAAAGGTGCAGAACTCGAAAAACTCCGTGCTGAAGTTGCAGCTCTTGCAACCGGCAAAGAAGTTTTTGTTGAAGTTTCTGAAATTCGCCGTTCTGAAACCAACGCTCAGTTGGTTGCAGAAAGCATTGCACAGCAGCTGGAACGCCGTATCGGTTTCCGTCGTGCAATGAAACGTGCTATTCAGAGTGCAATGGATGCCGGTGCCGATGGCATCAAGATCAATTGCGCCGGTCGTCTCGGCGGTGCCGAGCTGGCTCGTGAAGAGCAGTACAAAGAAGGTCGTGTTCCGCTTCACACGCTGAAGGCGAACATCGATTATGGTTTCACCGAAGCAAACACGACTGCCGGAAAGATCGGCGTCAAGGTTTGGGTGTGTCACAAGGACTCTGCGGAGGAAGAGAATTATGCCGTTAATGCCAAAAAGGGTAAAGTACAGAAAGGTTCAGCGCGGAAGTAACGCCGGACTCGCCACTACCAATAATAAATTGGATTTCGGCGATTATGCGTTGCAGACCCTGACCCGTGGGTACATCACCAATAATCAGATCGAGGCCGCCCGTGTGGCGATCAACCGTCATTTGAAACGTCGCGGTAAAGTGTGGATCCGTATGTTCCCGTACCGTTCATTCACCAAGAAGCCCTTGGAAGTTCGTATGGGTAAGGGAAAAGGTGCGGTCGAAGGTTGGGTTGCTCCCGTCCTTCCCGGTCGTGTCCTGTTCGAGATCTCCGGCTGCAGCGAAGCTGTTGCCAAGGAGGCCATGAGCCGCGCCGCCAACAAACTTTGCGTGCGCTGCAAATTCCTGGCGCGCGAAGCATGAGGTTTATAGGCCATGAATAACAAAGAAATACGTGAGTTTTCCGATGCAGAACTCGCCGCAAAAGTGGTTGAGCTGCAGCGGGAGAAGTTGAATCTCAAGATCCAGTCCCGTACCGGACAGCTGGAGAAAACCGCCCGTGTCCGTCAGGTCCGTCGCGATATCGCCCGTTGTCTTACCGAACAGGCGGCCCGGGCTGCGAAAGCAGAGGTGAAATAATGAGTGACGCAGCTGTTGTTTCCCGCGGGATCCGCAAAGAGCGGGTCGGCGTCGTGGTCAGCGACGTTCAGGATAAGACGATTGTGGTGAACGTTGAGCGCCGTACTGCGCATCCGCTCTATCACAAAGTCGTTAAAGTCAGTAAAAAATTCGCCGTTCACGACGAGAACAATGAAGCCCGCAAGGGTGACACTGTCCGCATCGTTGAAACCCGTCCGCTGAGCCGTAACAAGCGTTGGCGCCTGGTTGAAATCGTTGCCCGTGCGGCGCGTGAAGAGTAATCCTCCGGAGGTAATTCATCATGGTACAGATGCAGAGTATTCTGGAGGTCGCCGATAACTCCGGCGCCAAGAAGTTGCTCACCATTACGGTGCTCGGCCAGGGCAGAACTGTTGCCCGGGTCGGAGATATTGTCAGCTGTGCTGTCGAGGAAGCTATTCCCGACGGTTCAGTCAAAAAAGGACAGCGGGTTCGTGCGGTTATCGTGCGGACAGTGGCTAAGATCCGTCGTTCCGATGGTTCTTATCTGCGGTTTGATGAAAATGCTGCGGTTCTGGTCGATAAGGATAACAACCCGATCGGTACCCGTATTTTCGGACCTGTTGCCCGCGAACTGCGCGACAAGAACTTTATGAAGATCATTTCGCTCGCGCCGGAGGTGTTGTAATAATGAATAACTACCACGTCAAAAAAGGCGATAAGGTCGTAGTCAATTCCGGCAACTATCGTGGTGCCGAAGCGACTGTCACCGCAATTCTGCCTCAGAAGGACCGCGTTGTTCTGGAGCTTGCTGCCGGAACCCCCAGCAACATGGGCAAACGCACCGTCAAAAAGAGCAAGGCTAATCCGAATGGCGGACTGGTCGAGCGTTCTGTTTCCGTTCACGTTTCCAACGTCGCTCTGACCGAGGAATCTCTCAAGGCGAAACAGGAAGCCAAGGCCGCACGCCGTGCTGCAAAGGCTGAGGAGAAGTAAAAAATGCCGGATATGAAGAAAAAATACGTTGAAGAAGTGAGAGCCGCTCTTCAGAGCAAGCTTGAGCTGAAAAACGTCATGCAGATTCCGAAACTCCAGAAGATTGTTATCTCCACCGGTGTCGGAACTGATATGGAACGTGATGCCATCACCGAAGCCAAAAAACATCTGGCTGAGATGACCGGTCAGGAGCCCGTCATCTGCAAAGCCCGCAAGAACGTTTCCAACTTTAAGCTCCGCGTCGGTATGCCCGTCGGAGTTATGGTGACTCTGCGCGGCAGCCGCATGTATGAGTTCCTGGATCGTTTCGTCCACAACGCCCTTCCGCGTGTCCGCGACTTCCGCGGTCTGCCGAAGAAAGGCTTTGATGGCGTTGGCAACTACAATATCGGTATGCCCGATGTTTCCGTTTTTCCGGAAGTCGATACCGATAAGTTGAAGTATCCCCTGGGTGTCAACATCGCATTTGTCACCAGCGCCCCCACTGACGCTGCCGCATTTGAGTTGTTGAAAATGATGGAAGTTCCGTTCGAGGAATAATGAAAGGGTGTAAAAATGGCAAAACTCAGTTTGATTGTTAAGGCTGCACGCCCCAATAAGTTCCCGGTCCGGAACTATACCCGTTGCAAAGCTTGCGGACGTCCGCGTGCTTACATCGGCAAGTTTCAGCTCTGCCGTATCTGTTTCCGTGAACTGGCCTCCAAAGGACAGATCCCGGGCGTGACCAAGGCCAGCTGGTAATTTAAAGGAGAGCGTAAAATGAGTATGCAAGATCCGATTGCCGATATGCTCACCCGTATCCGGAACGCCGGTTCCGCAGGTCTCAAGAAGGTTGCAATGCCGACCTCCCGCGAGAAAGCTGCGATTGCCGAAGTTCTCAAGGAAGAAGGATATATCGGTGGATATGAGATCACCGGAGAAGGCGTCAAGCGTGAACTGGTCATTGATCTCAAATATTATGATGGAAAAGCAGTAATCTGTGGTCTGGAGCGCGTCAGCAAGCCCTCCTGCCGTCGTTATTGCTCAAGCAGCGACATCCCCCGTGTGCGTAATGGACTGGGCATTGTTGTTCTGACCACCAGCAAAGGTGTCATGAGCGGCCGTCGTGCAGCCCAGGAGCGCGTGGGTGGTGAAATCATCTGTTACGTCTGGTAATAAAGGAAAGCGCAAATATGTCACGCATTGGTAAAAAAGCGATTGCGATCCCCGCAGGGGTCAAGGTTGCGGTTTCCGGCAATACCGTCACAGTCGAAGGCAAGGCCAAGCTGTCGCTGGATCTTCCCCCGTATGTTGCGGTGGAAGTTGCTGACAATCAGGTGTTGGTCAAGCAGGCTGGCGAAGCCAGAGAAGCCGGTGCTATGCACGGTCTGGCCCGCAGTCTGATCAACAACATGGTCATCGGTGTGACTGCCGGATTCAAGAAGGAATTGCAGATCGTCGGCGTCGGTTACAAAGCCGCGCTTCAGGGAAGCAAACTTAATCTCTCTCTGGGATATTCTCATCCCATCGTTTATCAGATTCCGGAAGGAGTCAAAGTCACTCTCAATGAGAACAAGATTCTCATTGAAGGTGCAGATAAGCAGCTGGTCGGACAGACCGCAGCAGAGATCCGGCGTTTCCGTAGTCCCGAACCCTACAAGGGCAAGGGTATCCGTTATGTCGACGAGCGCATTGTGTTGAAGGAAGGTAAGTCTGTCGGTTAATCCGGCAGGCTTCAAGGAGATTGAAAAATGTCGGTTACCGATAGAAAAACTCAGCGCGCCCGCCGTCATGCCAGAATCCGTAAAAAGATTTCCGGCACTGCGGAGTGTCCGCGCTTCTGTGTCAGCATCACGACCAACAATATCTATTGTCAGTTTATTGATGATGTCAGCGGCCGTACCGTTGCCAATACCTCAAGTCTTTCTGCCGCGTTCAAAGAGGCAAATGCCAAACCGAACATGGCCGGAGCTGAACTTCTTGGCAAACTGGCGGCTGAAGCTGCCAAAGCGGCGAATATCACCACTGTGGTTTTCGACCGTTCCGGTTACAAATATCATGGACGTGTCAAGGCGATTGCCGAAGCCGCCCGTGCGAATGGACTTAAGTTCTAAGGGGGAACTCCAGCTATGGCAAAACGTGAAATTATTAACGAAGCCGCTGCAAGCGAGTTCGATGAGAGCGTAATCGCAATCAACCGCAGTGCAAAAGTCGTCAAAGGCGGTAAAAACTTCAGTTTCGGCGCCCTGGTTGTTGTCGGCGATCACAATGGTCGCGTCGGCTACGGCTACGGCAAAGCCAACGAAGTTTCAGATGCTATCCGTAAGGGTGGCGAAGCGGCCCGCCGTAATCTCGTCAAGGTTCCGATGAACGGACAGACTCTGCCCCACGACATCGAAGTTAAATTCGGTGGTGCCCGTGTTCTGCTCCGTCCTGCCAGTGCCGGTACCGGTCTTATCGCCGGCGGTGCTGTCCGTGCGATCCTTGAACTTGCCGGTGTCAAAGACGTTCTGGCAAAGAGTCTGGGTGCTTCCAACGCTACTAACGTTGCGAAAGCCACTTTCAAGGCGATTGAAGGTTTGAGCACCCGCGAAATGGCTTATGCCCGTCGCGGAATTGCAGTCAAACCTGCTGATAACAACTGATAGTTCAGGAAGGCGAATAAAATGAAACTTCACGATATCGGTCCCACACCGGGATCCCACAAACGTCGTAAACGCGTCGGCCGCGGTGACAGCTCCGGATGGGGCAAGACCGCCGGACGCGGTGAAAAGGGTCAGCTTTCCCGTACCGGTGCAGTGCACCGCCCCTTCTTTGAAGGCGGTCAGATTCCGCTGTTCCGTCGTCTGCCCAAGCGCGGATTCAAGAACGCGGACCGCATTGTTTACGAGATCGTCAACCTGAGCATTCTCGAAGAAAACTTCGAAGCCGGTGCTGTGGTTTCTCCTGAAACCCTGCGCGAGAAGAAATTGCTTGCCAAAGGCGATCATGCCATCAAGATTCTTGCCAACGGCGAGATCTCCAAGGCTCTGACTGTCAAGGCTGACAAGTTCTCTGCTGCTGCTGTTGCCAAAATCGAGGCAGCCGGCGGTAAAGTTGAAAATCTCTGAACAACGGAGTTAAGCTATGTGGCGGGCGTTCTTGAATATTCTGAAGGTTAAAGAGCTGCGGAACCGTTTGATGTTCACTGCGTTGATCATCGTTCTGGTTCGGGTTGCAAGTAATATCCCTTGTCCCGGAGTCGATCCTGCGGCTTTGGAACGCTTCATCAAAGAAGTTACGAACGCCAGCGGTGCAGACGGTGGTTTCATGGCTCTCATCGACCTGTTTTCAGGCGGTGCGCTTGCGCACTTTGCGTTGGGAGCCCTCGGAATCATGCCCTACATCAGTGCTTCCATCATTCTCCAGCTGATGATCCCTGTGATCCCGCAGCTGGAGAAGATGCAGCGTGAGGGCGAAACCGGACGCCAGAAGATCACCCAGTACACCCGGTATCTGACGATTATCGTCTGTTTGATTCAGGGTGCCATGGTGGCTATGGCGATGGTCAATCCGACAAAAATCGGATTGCCCAATCCTTCTGAGCCGCTTTTCCTCGGCAGAGTCGAGGTGTTCGTACCGGTCACTGTGCTGGTCATCACCTGTACCACAATGGTATTTACCTGGCTTGGAGAACAGGTTACTGAGCGCGGTATCGGCAACGGTGTGTCTCTGATCATCACGATCAACATCGTTTCCCGTCTGCCCCACTCTGTGATCGAACTGGTCAATATGGCCATCAAGGGAACGACCCCTGACGGCACGACCTTCAAGTCGGTTCAACTGCTTTTGCTTCTGGTTGTCTTCTGCATTGTTACTGCGGCAACGATCCTGCTGTCACAGGGCTATCGCAGAGTTCCGATTCAGATGGTTCGCAAGACTGTCGGCAAACAGCTTCAGGGCGGCTCAACTTACATGCCGCTTAAAGTCAACTTTGCCAACGTCATGCCCATCATCTTTGCCGGAGCAATCATGATGATCCCGGGATATCTTTTCCAGACCATGGCTGCCCGCAGCGGCGGCGTCTGGATGACTCTTGCCACTTTCTTCAGGCAGGATGGTCCCGGTTACATGACAGTCTACAGTATTCTGATTCTTGCCTTCAGTTTCTTCTGGGTGGCAAATCAGTTCAACCCCCTGCAGATTGCGGATAACCTGAAAAAAGAGGGTGCTTTCATCCCCGGAATCAGTCCCGGTCAGCCCACTGCCGATTTCCTCGACGGTGCCATGACCAGAGTCACTGCCGGCGGTGCGGTGTTCCTTCTTGCACTTGCTGTGTTTCCCATGGTTCTTTACAGCAACTTCCGGATTCCTTTCATGGTTGCCCAGTTCTTCGGCGGAACCAGTTTGCTGATTATGGTCGGCGTGGTTCTTGATACCATGAGCCAGCTTGAGTCTCACCTGACCATGCGGCATTACGAAGGATTCCTCAAAAGCGGCCGTCTCAAGAACCGCAGCGGCAGTTGATATGTATCCATACCGCAAAATCTTTGCGGATGATCAGATACAGGCTTTTTGAAATTTTGAGCGCTCTTTTTACAGGGGCGCTCTTTATATTTAGGCTCTGTTCCCTATATAGGTAGATATTACCGCCAGGGTACAGTCCTTACTTTAAAAATACCTCGCTTTTCTTGAAAAGGGTTGGGGGTTGGGGAAGGGGAAAACCTCTTTTCTCGTGAAAAGAAGTTTTCCCCTTCCCCAAGAACCATCTACCCTTGTCGGGAACAGCGCGTATATTTATTGTCCCGGATTGTTTGACAAATCACAACTTATGTGATATGTTTTATGCATCAAAATTTTTTTGCCTGCAGACTTGAATGAAGTGTTTCTCAAGATTCGGGACATGACTTATATTTTTGTTATTTTTATGGAGAATTTACATGAGTAAAGTTGTTGCTATTGATGGTCCGGCAGGAGCCGGCAAGAGTACTGTTGCCAGATTGCTGGCGGAACGCTGCGGTTTTACTTATGTCAATACCGGCAGCCTTTATCGTGCCATCGCCTGGGCTGCTGCCGGTAAAGGTGTTGATATCAAAGATCTTAAGGATGATTTCCTGATGGGTCTTGATCTGGATTACGTTGACGGCAAACTGCTTGTCAACGGTGTTGATCCGGGGGAGGAACTCCGCAGTTCTGCGTGTTCCGCCGCTGCAAGTTTTGTTGCCACCCAGCCCCGTGTGCGGCAATTTCTGCTGCCGGTTCAGCGCAATGCTGCGATGAAAGGCTGGATCGTTATGGAGGGCAGGGATATCGGCAGTGTGATTTTTCCCGATGCCGCCTATAAATTTTTTGTTACCGCTTCGGTTGAGGAACGCGCCCGCCGCCGTCTGGAACAGAACGCCAATGAAACGCTGACGTTTGAAGAGATCAAAAAATTGATTTCCGAGCGCGATTATCAGGATTCCCACCGTGCCGAAGCCCCTCTGTGTCAGGCGGAGGATGCTGTGTTGGTTGATACTTCAAAGATGTCCATTGAAGAAGTTGTGGCACATCTTTGCGATTATATTTCTCAAAATCCCAGGGAGTGTTGAAGATGTATTTTGAATGTACCTACCGGGTACCCTATGCTGATACCGATCAGATGGGGGTTGTTTATTACGCCAATTACTTTGAGTATTTTGAACGCGGCAGAACTGAAATGCTCCGTTCCGTCGGTGCGCCTTATTCTGTATTGGAACAGGAGGGGGTTTTTCTGCCGGTGATTGAAGCGCATTGCGATTATTTCGGCTCGGCAAAATATGATGATCTTTTAACTTTCCGTTCCTATGTTGAGAGCCGTTCAAGAATCAAGCTGAAAATCTGTACTGAAGTTCTGCGTGAGAATGAACTGCTGGTGCGCGGTTATGTGGTTCTCGGTTGTGTCAATGCCGCCAAACGTCCTGTCCGCCTGCCGGAATCTCTGGCGGCGTGCTGTGATAAACTTATGTGGAATCCCGAAATGGTTTCCCCTGAGGAACTTTATCCGCTGAAATTTGCGCCCATTTATCAGGAGCGTATCTGGGGCGGAAACCAGATGACGGAAGTCCTCAAGCGTGAATTGCCGGAACACTCTGCTCCGATCGGGGAGGCTTGGGAACTCTGCGACCGCGATGGCATCCAGAGTAAGGTGGTCAACGGCAAACTTGCAGGAGTAACACTCTCTGAACTGGTCAAAAATTACCGCAAATATCTGCTTGGAACAAAAGCTGCTGACGCTGAACGTTTCCCGCTTTTGATGAAACTGATTGATTCCGGTGAGAAACTCTCTCTTCAGGTGCATCCTGATGATGCCGCCTGCAGCAAAATCGGCGGCGGTGCTGAGAGCAAGACGGAAATGTGGTATATCCTTTCCGCCCGTCCGGGAGCTGATATCCTTGCCGGATTGAACGCCGGATTGTCTGAAAACAAAATCGTTGATTCTCTGCGTGCCGGTGAAACGGATGATCTTCTGCAGATTTATCCCTCTCAGACCCGGGACGCTTATTTTATTCCTTCCGGAACGCTTCACGCCATCGGCGCAGGCAATCTGATTCTTGAAATTCAGCAGAATAGCGATACAACTTACCGTATCAGCGACTGGGGACGCAAAGGACCTGACGGAAAAATGCGTGAACTGCATCTGGAAAAAGGTTTGCAGTCCATCAACTTTACCGACCGCACCTCTCCCCGCGTTGCCGCTTCTGCGGAATTTTCCGGAAACTGTGAAAATGCTGTTGCAAAAAGTCTGTACTTCAATGTGACGGAACTCCGCTTGACGGAATTGCAGCAGGAAGATACCGGAAAAGAAAGTTTCCATTACATCACGGCGGTGGATACGCCTGTTAAAGTCGGAAGGGGAGAAGTTTTTGTTGAACTTTCTCCCGGCGAGAGCGTTCTGCTGCCCGCCGCATTCGGTGCCTATACCATTCAAGCATTGACTCCGGGCGTAATCTGCACCGTGGTCAAGACAACCCTTTGAGGATATACATTATGAAATTTTTATTTGATCTGGAGGATTTTCTGCGGCAGAATCATGCCAATTATCCGCAGGAATCTGTGCTGACTGCCGAACCCTGTCCCGCCGGACAGAAAGGGGATTTCACGGTCAACTGTTTCAAAATCGGACGTTTCTGCGGCAACCCGATGGCAGCGGCAAATGCCGTTGTTGAGTTTCTCGGCAAACATCCTGATGTTGAAAGCGTTGAGGCGGTAAAAGCCTTTGTCAATATCACTTTGAAACCTGCTCCCCTGCACGCTGAGACGGGTGCGGATATTGACGCCCTGCTTGAACGGGGAAAACTGCCCGAAGCTGAACGCAAAAAAATCCTCATCGAGTTTTCTGCGCCCAATACCAACAAACCTCAGCATCTTGGACACGTCCGCAACAACACTCTGGGTATGTCGCTTGCCTCTCTGCTCAAACGTGTCGGACACGATGTCATTCAGATCAATCTCGTCAATGACCGCGGAATCCACATCTGCAAATCCATGCTCGCCTACAAGAGATTCGGCAACGGTGTCACACCGGAATCCACCGGAATCAAGGGCGATCATCTGGTCGGGGACTTCTATGTGAAGTTCAATCAGGCTTTTTCTGAAGAAGTCAAGGCATTGAAAGCCGCCCGTCCTGAGTTGGCCGACAAGGACAGTGATGAACTTTTCCTTGAAACGGCTCTGGGCAAAGAGGCTCAGCAGATGCTCTGTGACTGGGAAGCCGGTGTCCCTGAAGTCCGCGAACTCTGGCAGATGATGAACAACTGGGTCTTTGACGGTTTTGCCGCAACTTACAAACGTATGGGCATCAACTTTGATCACACCTATCTTGAAAGTCAGACCTATCTGCTCGGAAAAGACATCGTCAACTCCGGACTTGAAAAGAATGTCTTCACCAAACGCGAAGACGGTGCCACGATCTGCGATCTGGGCAAACTCGGAACCAAAGTTCTTCTCCGCAAAGACGGAACCAGCGTCTACATCACGCAGGATATCGGCACAACTTTGCTCAAACATGATGATTATGATCCGGATACCATGATCTGGGTGGTCGGAGATGAACAGAATCTGCACTTCCAGATGTTGTTCTCCATCCTCAAGAAACTGGGTTACGACTGGGCGGACAGACTCTATCACCTCTCTTACGGCATGGTCAATCTGCCCTCCGGCAGAATGAAGAGCCGCGAGGGAACTGTTGTCGATGCTGATGATCTCTTTGACGAGATGGCGCAGCTTGCCGCAGATGCCTGTAAAGAGCGTTACGGTGATGAAATTTCTGCTGATGAACTTGCCAAACGCAGCGAATTGATCGGTCTGGGTGCCTTGAAGTTCATGCTTCTGAAATTCAATGCCAAAACGACCATCACCTTTGATCCGGCTGCCTCTCTGCGTTTTGAGGGCGATACCGGACCCTATGTCCAGTACGTTGCCGCCCGAATCAACTCCATCAGCCGCAAGGCGGCGGAAGCGGGCATTGACCCTGCTCAAGCAGATTGGAGCCGTCTCGGACACGAATTTGAAAAGGAACTTGCCGTCAAACTGTATTTCTATCCTGCTCAGCTCAAACTCTGCGCCGAACGCCGCGATTGTTCGGGATTGGTGGAATATCTGCTTGACCTCTGCAAATGTTTCAACCGTTTCTACCGCGAGTGTCCTGTGGTGAGCATTGCGTCTGAAGATCCCGTCCTTGCCGCCGGACGACTGGCACTTGCACGGGCTGTCCGCAAAGTCGTTTCAGACGGACTTGCGACGCTCACCATCGGTGTCCCCGAAGCTATGTAATCAACAAAAATTTATCATATAAGGAAAATTTATCATGCTTGATGAAAAACTCAATTCTTTTGATCCCGCAGTCCGTGCCGCCGCTTTTGACAAAGCTGTTGCTGAAAAAAATTACTTCAATCTTCACTGCCACAGTTTCTTTTCTTACAACGGTTACGGCTACTCCCCCAGTTATCTGGTCGCCCTCGCCAAAGAGATGAACTGGCGCGCCGTCGGTCTGGTTGACTTTGACGTGCTGGACGGTGTGGATGAGTTCCTTGCCGCCGCAAAGAAAATGGGTGTCCGCGCAACTGCCGGTATGGAAACCCGCGTGTTCATCCCCGAACTTTCAGCCGTTGAAATCAACTCCCCCGGCGAACCCGGTATCGCTTATCATCTGGGCTGCGGTTTCTCCGGCTCTCAGGTTCCCGAAAAGGCTCAGGCCTTTGCCGCCAATCTGCGCGCCAAAGCCAATGCCCGTACCCGCAATGTCGTTGAAGCCGTCAACGGTTTCCTCTCCGAAATCGCTCTGGACTTCGACGCTGTCGCTTCTGAATTCACCCCCAACGGCAATGTGACCGAACGTCACGTCTGTCAGGCTTACAGAATGAATGCAGAAAAGGTCCTCGGTGCCGGTGCAAAGGAATACTGGGAAGGCAAAATCGGCAGTTTTGAAGCAGATCCGGTTAAACTTGAAGCGCTTATCCGTTCCAAGACCATGAAAAAGGGCGGTGTCGGATACATGAATCCGGATCCCTCCTCTTTCCCCACCTTGCAGGAAATGAATCAGTTTATCCTTGACTGCGGTGCCGTCCCCACCGTCGCCTGGCTCAACGGACTTTCAGGTGGTGAAGCCGATCCCGGCGCCCTGCTTGATCTGCACATGAAATACGGCGCCCGCGCCATCACCCTGATTCCCGACCGCAACTGGAACTATTCCGACCCTGAAAAGCGCGCCAAAATGGCCGCTGAAATGGATCGTTTCATCGCCGCCGCCGTCGAACGGAATCTGCCGATCCTCGCCGGTACCGAAATGAACGCCCCCGGACAGAAACTCGTTGACGATTTCAGCGTTCCGGAACTTGCCAAACATCTGGATACCTTCATCGCCGGTGCCGATGCCCTCGCAAAGTAAGGAGTGTGTTTCATGCAGCTGTTAAGTGATGAAATAAAAGGCTATCTTGCCAACAGTTCCTGGATCCGCCGCATGTTCGAAGCGGGTATGGAACTCAAGAAAAAATACGGTGAAGATGCCGTTTGTGATTTCAGTCTGGGCAATCCCGATCTGCCGCCTCCGCCCGAGGTGGCAGAGGCGTTGCGTGAAATCGCCGGTAAAGCCGGTGAGCCTTTCGCCATCGGTTACATGCCCAATGCCGGATATATGTCTTTGCGCGAAAAACTTGCAGATAAAGTTTCAAAAGAACAGAACTGCACCATTCCCGCTGCCAACGTTATCGTTACCTGCGGTGCCGCAGGCGGACTGAATGTGTTTTTCAGAGCCGTATTGACTGCGGGCGATGAAGTCATTGCGCCCTCTCCCTACTTCGTGGAATATGATTTCTACATCGCCAATGCCGGTGGAAAACTCGTTACCGCCCCCTCAAAAGATTTGACCTTTGAGCTGGATATTGAAGCTTTCCGCAATGCGCTCTCTGAAAAGACCCGCGCGGTGATTCTCAACTCCCCCAACAACCCCGCCGGTGTTATTTACAAGCGTGAGGAGTTGGAGGCACTCGGCAAGCTTATCCGTGAACAGGAAGAAAAGAACGGCAAGCCGATCTTTGTCCTCTCTGATGAGCCTTACCGTTTCCTCAACTTTGACGGCGTTGAGATTCCTCCCGTTATGGAATTTTTCAAACATTCCGCCGTTATCGGTTCTTTCAGCAAGAATCTTTCTCTTGCCGGAGAACGTCTCGGCTATATTGCCGTTTCTCCGCAGGTTGAAAATTCCGCCGAACTTATGGCAGGATTGATTATGTGCAACCGTATCCTCGGCTTCGTCAATGCGCCCGCCCTGGGACAGAAAATCCTTGAAAAGTGTCTCAACGCTGAGGTTGATCTGGATATCTACCGCAAGCGCCGCGATGCCATGGCAAAGGTCCTCGCCGATGCCGGTGCCGAATTTACCGTCCCCCGCGGCGCATTCTACTTCTTTGTCAAATCCCCCTGCGAGGATGAATGCAAATTTGTAGATGCCCTGCTCGAAGAAAAAATCCTCGCCGTCCCCGGACGCGGTTTCGGTCGCCCCGGCTATATCCGCCTGACCTGCTGCGTCGATGAAAAAATCATCCTCCGCAGCGCCCCCGGATTCGCCCGCGCCTTCGCCCTTTTCAGATAAGGGCTGTGGGAACCGGGGAGAGGGGAAAACTTTTTTTCCATGTGAAAAAAAGTTTTCCCCTCTCCCCGGACCCCTCTCCCTTTTCAAAAAAAGCAAAGTATTTTGTTGATGGGGGTATTGAGGCGTTGTGCGGCGTATTTTGTTGATTGATGTGTTGAGTTTCCGGATATTGTCCGGATTTTTATTTTACAGGAGTTGATGATGTTGAAAAAAAGTCTGTTTGCTGTTTGTGCCGGATTTCTGCTGTTTGCCGCCGGATGCCGGACGGAATGTGTGAAACAATCCGCTACACCGCCGCGTCTTAAAATGATGCTGCCTGAAGTCGTTTATGCTGCTCCCGGTATTGAGAGCAATATTTATTTTGATTATGTGATTGATTCCGCTACGCCGTGGGCGTATGCTTTTGAAGTTAAATGCAAGCGCGGCACACACGGCAATAAACGCTGGTTCTGGACGCCGGGTAAGGCCGATGCCGGCAAAAGTTTTGATCTGGAACTGCGCGTTTTCAACGATTACGGCAGAGTTCTCACCGGCAAATGCAAAGTCGTCGTTGCCGGAGACCCTGCGGATTACAAGAAAAAGATTACTCTGGCTCTTCTTGCGGACTCAGGAACCAACTCCGATTATCCGCGTCATCTGATGAAAACGATGCGCCGGAACGGTTTTGTCAATTATACCCCCGTCGGCAACCACTCCGGCGGCGGACGTCCCGTTGTCCCCGGCGGTCTTGCCCATGACGGATACGGCGGTTTTTCGTGGAACTGTTTCCTCAACCGCTGGTACTATCTTGAATCCGATCTGCCCAAAACTCAGACTCAGGCTGAACGGGAACAGTTTGAAGCCGTCGGTATCAAAAGAAATGTCCGCCGCGGCTGGGAATATATGCTCCGCAGTCCGCTGGTCAAAATCGTCAACGGCAAAAAAACGGTGGATGTCCCCGGATGGTTCAAAAAAATCAATCAGGGTAAAGCACCTGATTTTATCCTTATCCAGCTCGGCGGAAACGATATGTTCAGCGCAACAGAAAATAATCTTGAAGCGCGGATTACAAAAATCATGGGCAATGCCCGCAAGCTGATTGCCGTTCTGCGTAAGCACGCACCCGATGCCGTGATCGGTATTACTTCATCTCCGCTCGGATGCAGTCAGGATGGATTCGGTGCCAATTACAAGTGTTCTCAATCACACTACCAGTACAGCCGCAATATGCAGCGTTACAACCGCGCTCTGGATCAGATGATTCGGGAATTCAAAGATGCAAAACTCAAACTGATCCCCCTGCATCATGTGCTTGACCCGCAGGGAAGTTTTCTGCAGAGAACCTATCCCGTGTTTGCCCGCAGTTCAAAGAAAACCGTGCGTGACAGCAATGCGCTGCACTTTTCAAAAGAGGGCGGGTATCAGGTCGGTGATGCCATTTACTGCTGGTTGAGAAAGCAGCTTGAAAAATAAATCCTGAATACGCTCCCCCGTCTTTTTGTTTGAGACCGGGGATTTTGTCTGTTGAAAACTTGAAAATTATGCGATATATGTGATATTTGTACCGCATTTACGGGGCGGGGACTTGACATTTTAAGAATGTGATTGTATCTTACATATATGTATAGTTGTATCAATAAGAAAACCGGATAAATTTCATGGAACGAAAAACATTCAGTCAGGTGCAGATTTATGTGAGAGAAGCTTACAATCGCGCCGCTAAACTTGCTTCGGGGGGGAACTACGATGAGGCAATCCGGATTTTGATTCCTGTTGTCAAATCCTGTCCTTCTGTTCCGATTGTGTTTGAAAAATTGCGTGAGTATGAAATCATCAAGGGAAGAACCTGCAATCCGCTGGTCAAACTTTTCTGGAATATGATTTCTCCCATTACATTTATCGTGATCAAAGTTGTCGGATTGATTGATTCCCAGGCGGCGATGAGAATGTGCGAAGGACCGCTGTCAATGTGTGTGGATCAGCCGCTTGTACTGACCGCTATGGCAGACGTTTCTGAAGCCAGTGCCGCACCGTGGGGTGCTGCGACTGCGTTGAATGTCATCCGCGTGTTTCATCCTAATAACGAAGGCAACCTGCGCCGTCTTGCCGTGGCTTTGCAGAACAACAATCAGGCTGTGGAAGGTTTGAAAATTTTCCGTGCTCTGGCAAAAAAACATCCTGATAATCTTGCCATGCAGAACGAACTGCGTGCCGCCATGGCACTTTCAAGTATCGAGGCCGGCAAGTGGGAGGATAAGGGTTCCACGCAGGATAAAACCGACCTTAAAGATGCTCTGGTCAACCAGCTGCTTCAGGGTACGATCCACGATGCCGAGCAGGCTCAGGTTCTGATTGATAAGTTTGAAAGTGAACTGGCAACGACCGACTCTGTTGATATGCGGCGCAAACTTGCCGATGCCTATATGGTCAAAGAGGATTTTGAGGCGGCTTACCGCGAATATTCTCTTGTTGCGCAGAAACTCGGTGTTTCCGATCCTGTGCTTGATAAACAGATTGAACGTGCCGGACTTGCCCGCTTTGACCGCGATATCGCCGCCATGAGGGAGCAGGGCAGTTCCGAAGAGGATATTGCTGCTGCCATCGAGCAGCGCAACGCTTATCACGAAGAACGCGTTGTCGGACGTGCAACAGAGTTTCCCAATGATATTCAGCTGCAGTTTGATCTCGGGGAACTGCGTTTTGAACAGAACCGTTTTGAAGAAGCGAAGGCTATCTTTGAAAGTGTTTGCGAAAACCCGCAGAAGCGCCGTGCAAGTCTGGTTTATCTGGGCAGATGTGCGCTGCAGCTGAACAACAGTGCAGAGGCTGAGCCCCTGCTGGAAGCGGCTGTTAAAGATATGTACCGTATGGATAAATACCGCCGTGAAGCACTTTACTATCTTGCCATCGCCTACGAAGGCAACGGCAAGACCGCTGAAGCTCTGGATTGCTACAAAACAATCCGTGCGAATATGGAAAATTACCGCGATATTCAAGAACGTATGGCAGCAATTGAATCTGCCGGACAGGCGTAAAAAGTTATTCCCAAGTTTGGAAAGGATATATGGCAAATGGCTGAGAACGAGAGCAATGTTCAGAACGGAGTCAGCTCCGCAGATGACACCAAGACCAGAAAAACCGTAAGACTTCGTCCCTCCGGCACGCCTCTGCCGAAGGTTCCGGCAGAGGGCATCAGCGATCCCCTGAGTGCCAGAGATACAGATACCAGTAATTTGGAAATTCTTGATGATACCCAGACACGGCGTACTGTCAAGATCAAACCGCTTGCGCCGCCGACTCCCGGCGCAGTCAAATTGCCGCTGGATTCTGAAAATACCAATACCCGCAGAACTGTGGTACTCCGTCCTCAGGCAACGGGAACTGACGGAGAAAATACCAATACCCGCAGAACTGTGGTACTCCGTCCCGCTGCGCCTGCTGCCGCGCCTGCCGCGCCTGCCGCGCCTGCGGTTGAAGTTTCTGATGAAACTGTTGCCGTTGCCAAGCCCAAACCCGAAGCACCTGCGGTTCCTGTTCCGATCAATCCTGCGCCTGCGGCTGAAGTTTCTGATGAAACTGTTGCCGTAGCCAAACCCAAACCGGCAGTTACTCCCGGAGTGGATATTTCTGCTGCAGGTGAAGATGACGACCGTACTGTTAAAGTCAAGCGTCCGGTGGCGCCGCCGCGTATCGGACCCCGTCCGATGGGGGCTCCGCTGCCCAAAGGCGGAATCGGCGTCCGTCCGGGTATGCCCGGTTTGAAACCTGCTCCTGCAGCACCTGCACCTGCTCCTGCACCAGCTCCTGCAGCGGATGATGAAAGTTCAAAAGAAACGGTCAAGCTTCCTCAGCCTGCCCGTCCTGCACCTGCTGCTGCGCCGAAACCTGCTGCTGTGCCGAAACCTGCACCTGCACCTGCGGCGGCACCGAAACCTGCTCCTGCACCTGCTGCTGCGCCGAAACCGGTTGAAGCAGAAAAGAAAAATGATTCTGCCGATGACGAAATTACCATCGCTCCCAGCGAAAAGGCGAAAAAAGAAAAGCCGGAAGCAGAAAATGCAAATGCCGGAAAAAACGCGGAGAAAAACAGCAGAACATCTGCTCGCAATCAAACGGCTTCTGTTGCCAACTCTGCTTCTCCGGTGTACCTTGTACTCGGAATCATCACTTTGATTCTGCTGCTCGGTGTGACGGCATTCACCTTGACTCAGTATCTTGATTTTGAACAGAAAATTCAGATTTATGAGCATGTGCCGGGTCTGCCGCACGCAAAATAACTGAGTCTTACGGAATAATTATTGTGAGAATTGTTCATTTTTCCGATCCCCACGCCGGAGGCGGCGCTGAGGATTGGATGGCGTATTTTGACAAGCGCTGGGTCGGTGTGTTCAACTACCGTTTCCGGCGCCGTTTCCGTCACGATCTGGGGAAACTTGAAAAGGCGGTGTCGTATATTCTTGATACCCGTCCTGATGTGGCAGTCTGCACCGGAGATTTGACCAGTGCCGGACAGCCCGGCGAATTTGAAAAGGTCCGCTGTGTGCTGGAAAAACTGCGCAACTCGGATATTCCGCTGATTTATATGCCCGGCAATCACGATTGTTATGTGCCGCGCCCCAAATGTGTTCAGGCGATGAAAGAGATGGTTGCCTATTTGAGCTGCGGCAGATATACTTTTGAAGACTTCCCCTGTAAAATCCGTCTGGGCGGAGCTGAGTTTTTGCTGCTTAATACCAGTCGTCCGTCTAATCTGCTCTGCTCCTGGGGATTTCTCTATAAAGAGGATTCCAAAAAAATTTCAGCATGGTGTCAGGAGGAAAAGACACTTCCGCGTATATTGGTTTCACATTACCCCATGACTGAAAATCACCCCATCCTGAGAATGCGTCACCGTCTGTTCGGACAGAAAGAGGTTCTTGAACTGCTGCATGGCAACAGAATCGATCTTGCCTTGTGCGGTCATGTGCACCGTCCTTATCTTCAGTACCGTTCCGACGGAAGTGTGCTTGAGTGTTGTGCGGGTTCTGTCACCCGCAACGGTTCTCTGGTGGAAATATCCTCTTCAGAGGGAGAAGGTTTCAAATTTAAAACCATTGAGTTGTAAAAGATGTCCGACAAGTGTCTGCTCTGTCCCCGCAAATGCGGTGTGAAGCGTGCTGAAAATCTTTGCTGTACTCTTCCGGGCGTGTGTGCCAGTCCTTTGAATCCTGTTGTTGCGCGTGCGGGACTGCATCATTGGGAGGAACCTGTTATCAGCGGTGAACGCGGTTCCGGTGCTGTCTTTTTCACCGGATGCAATCTGCACTGTGTTTTCTGTCAGAATCATGATATCAGTTCTGCGCCTGCCGGAAAAGAGATTTCAGTTGCCCGTCTGCGGGAAATTTATTTTGAACTGATTGCTCAGGGCGCACACAATATTAATCTGGTGACGCCGACACATTTTACCGATGCAATTTTATCAAGTCTTGAGGGGGGACTGCCTGTCCCTGTTGTCTGGAACTCCAACGGCTATGAGTTTGCGGCATCTTTGCGGAAACTTTCAGGTAAAGTTCAGATTTTTCTGCCTGATTTGAAGTATGCCGACAATGCTCTTGCATGGCGTTACAGCAGAACGCCGGATTATTTTGAACGCGCTCTTGAAGCGATCGACGAGATGTATCAGCAGACAGGTCCCTGGCAGATGGATGAAGAAACGGGACTGCTCCGTTCCGGGGTGGTCATCCGCCATCTGATTCTGCCCGGCTGTGTGGAAAACAGCAAAAAAGTCATTGATTTTGTCGCCCGCCGTTTCAAGAATGGAGAGGTTTTTTTCAGTTTGATGCGCCAGTATCTGCCCTGCGGAAAAGTATCGGAAAGTTCTTTTCCTGAACTCAACCGCAGGGTGACAGATGAGGAATATCAGGAGGTTGAAGATCACCTCTTTGCTTCAGGGATTGAAGACGGTTTCGTTCAGGATGCCGAATCCGCCAGTGGTGATTTCATTCCGCACTTTGACGGAACCGGGGTGTGAAACGAGCCGGAGTTGAGTTTTTTACCCGCTTCAAGCCACGCCGCCAGACCGCCTGATAAGTTGCTGATACTTCTGAAGGAGCCTCTTTCCAATATGCCGACGGCGATGGCGGAACGGAATCCCGATGCGCAGACGATGACAATATCGCGGTCATGCGGCAGTTCATTGAGACGATCTTCAAGTTCATCAAGAGGAATGTTGATACTTCCCGGGAGGCGGCTTTTCTGCCATTCTTCTGCGGTGCGTACATCCAGAACCAGCGGTGCTTCTTCACTCCACAACAGCGTATCCAATTCCTGGACGTCTGTATTTACGGAACTGAGAACCGGCAGATTTTTTTGTTCCCATTCTTCAAAAAGAAATCCTTTTGTCCGGCAGCCGACACTTTGCAGACGTTGTGCCGTTTCCGTCAATGCCATCTCATTATCGCCGGTTAAATACACTTCCTGCGGCGGCGGAATCAGTTTTGCCGTCCAATACTCCATCTTGCCGTTAGATTCAATGTTGAGAGAATAGGGAATGTGTCCTTTGGCATAGTCGGCGCAGTTTCTTATATCTACAACATGCTGTCCCGGAGAAGCAAGAGAAATTTCCGGTTCTGTGTACGGAAAAATATTTTCCCAGTTTACGATTTCAGGACCTCTTCGGTTGATTTCGCGCAAGTTTTCAAGGTGCAGGGGGTGTTGTCCTGCGGAAACAGTGGTATTTTTGAGTTTTTCAGGTGTCGTCCAGTTTTTATCGGGACCGTTCAGTTCGTGTGCCGGATATATGCGGATATGTTCTGAATTTTCCGCTGTGCGGCAGAGGCGGTCTATGCCGGAGTTGTCAGAAAAAGTTCCGGTGAGGGCATCTCCGGCAAAAATGATCTCAGGATGTCCCTCCAGTGTGCCTGCGGTCATACTGATCCCTTCCGCTGCGTGTTCAGGTGTTGAATAAAAGTGCAGTTTCAATCTGCCCAGGGTGAAACTTGTGTCATCGTCAAGGGGAATGTGACGGAATCCGGCATCCGCTGTCCGGCTCAGAAAAATCGGTACATTGAAACGGGTGCCCGCTTCAATGTGTCCTGAAACATAATCGGTGTGGATGTGGGTCAGAAACACGCCGCACAATTCGATGTTGTTTTCAAAAAGGTATTCCTCATAACTGTTGACATCCCGTCCCGGATCGATCAGCAGAGCCGCATTGCACGAGCAGAGTAAATAAGAATAGGTGGATAATACGCCCAGATGAAACTGTACGACACGTCCGCCGTCAAATTGCAGATTATGTGATATTTTCTGCTGTTTTTCATCTGATAATTTAACGACTCCCCCCGCCACCAGTGAACAGCATGTCAAACTCTGCATTTTTCACTTTTCTCCTCTTTTATGTTTTTTTCTCCTTCTGTGCAAAAAAACGCACCTTATGCAATAAAAACTCTTTCAAAAAAAAATCAACCGCTTTTTCTTTTTCTGAAAGAAAAGCGGTTGATTTTGTGCGGAGAAAAGTCCGCAACGCAGCTTTCAGTTATCAGTCCAGCTTGAGGACGATGTGTGAGTAATCTGCTTTTGAAGAAATCTCAAGTCCCTTTGCCGGAACAGTTTTTCCGGAGAAAACAAGTCCGGGCGTCTTTTCCAGAACCGTGACTTTTTTTCCGGTCATGTACGGGGGAAGTTTGAGTTTTTTGTTTTTCAGGGGTTTGTGTGCTTCAAAGTAGACCACATCGCTTTTGCCCTGCTTGTGATAATAAAACGCCGTGGCATCGGGATCGTTTGCGGGACAGAAATACTGCTTGTAGGAGACCGTCGTGCGGATGGTTCCGGGCGCGTTGTTGTAGAGACTGTAAGAGTAGGGATACATCTTGCGGGTATACCAGTGATGATAGACGGAGTTTCTTTCTATTCCCTTTTTGTCAGCAGAAGTAAATCCTTCAAAGAGAGAGTAGCCGACGGCGATACCGTATTCAGGAGAGTTTTTGCCGGTCACGCGGATAAAACGGTCAGGAAGGTTCTTGGGATCTGCGGCATTTTTTGCCGTGGTATTGGTATTGATGTCCAATCCTTTTGAAATATTCACGCCGCGGACAAAATCCAAAGTGTGGGTGACACTTTTGTTTTTGTATCCTTTGACGACATGCACTTTGGTTTTGGGAATGTAAAACATCTGGTAATTGCCTTTTGAGATGGCGCCTGTCCAGCCGAACATGAGGTCCATCTGACTGACACCGCGGAGACTTACGGGGAAAATACCGGTTCTGGTGTTGACCATGGCGCCGTTATCCTGATAACGCATCTTGTTTTTGATGGTCATGATACGGGGGAGGGCTGCATAATCTTCAAAGCCCTTTTCTTTATCGGGATAGAACATTTTTGTTCTGGTGGTGAAAAAGCGGGTGTTTCTTTCTCCGGGATGATCTTTGATGTATTTGACCGCCGCTTCGGGCGCAATGACACCGTGTTCAAAGATGTGGTCAACAAATTCACACCTGACAACTTTTTTATCCGGCAGAGGCGTCTTTCCGTCAATGAGGAACACATTTTTTGTAACGACGTTCAGCGGGCGCAGCTGTGCAAGAACGGAACGGGTGAATTTGATTTCTTTTCCGTTAAAGAAAAGTTTTTCTTTGCTGTGACGGAAGAAGACCGCGCGTCCGACAGGGGCGGGCTTTGCGGGTTCGGGGTGCATGACGAAGTAATCTTTTCCGGTTAAAATCAGAACGTAACTGTTATTTTTTTCATCAGTGATGATTTTTCCGGAATCTCCGGGGGTGAATCCGTGACCGGGAGCAGTGACCCGTCTTGCCGCCGCAGAACCGTGATTTCCGCTGAGAAAACCGTAATGAGTAAAACTTGTGGCGGGATATTCGTCGCTGTTGCTGTGGAGCAGCAATCCCTTGTGTGCCAGGCGGATGTCGCTGTTGCGCGGGACGAGCCAGGCTTTTTCATTGGCGTCGAGCCAGACTTGAACGATGATGTCGTGCGTGTCAGAAAAACGGCTCTGAACAAAAAGATCCTTGCCGTTGCGGTAAGCCGTTACGGCGGCGGAGGAGAGGACTGCGGCGCAAAGTACCGCAAAAATAAAAAACTTTTTCATTATTTTCACCTGCAAATGAAATGAAAAACCGCCGGAAAGCGGCGGTTTTCCGTTTGAGTGCAATAAAAAGAATTATTCAATTTCAAGTTTTCCGTACTGGTCAAGCAGATGGAAGTCTGCAATCTGGATGGGCGGTACGGTTGAAAGTTCCTTGAGGGGAAGTCTGCGGGAGTAGTTCTGACGGGCGATCAAAAAGTTCCAGGCATTGCCTGCGGCAAACTTTGCGCCGTATTTTTCAAAGGAGGCGATGGGAAATTTGAATTCGATTTTCCAGCCCCTGTCAGTTACCTGCCAGTCGTTCATTTTGCCGTCAACGCTTGCTTTGACTTCAAAGTCCGGAACATGTTTGGCGCTGCCGGGAACAAAGAGATAGGAACGTGAGGGGTAGAAGAACGTGGTTCTCAATTCGTTGGGAGTGCCGTACATTTCCCAGTAATAAGTGTCATCGGCGGGTTTGAGAAAAACTTCAATGGTATCGCCCATGGTGTAGTGGTGCTGCTGATCTTCAGTACCCTGGGCGACGACATCGGAGTCTTCCATATCAACGGCGATATACCAGTATTTATCGCTGTGAAGCATTTTGACGGAACCGATTTCGTTGAGAGAGTCCCCGAGTTTTGAATCACGCTGTCCGAGGCGGGAAAACGCCCATTCTTCAGCAGTTTCCCATTCCTTTGCAGAAATTTTTCCGTCAATATCAAAATCATTACATTTTTTGACCAGATAAGCCATATTTTCCTCCGGAAAAAGAGTTTTTTTCTTCAAATATATACCCCTGTTTTAAAATATACCCTGCCTCACTGTTTTTTCAAGCACAGGAGCAGTAAACTCAAAGATTTTCTCCGGAATAAAATTTGCAAAAACAACTTTAACAGGTTATATTTGTCTGAGTGATGCCTGAAAATCTGACAGAAGGGAAATGCAATGACAACGCCGGAACAGGAAAATAAAGAGACTTTGCCGGTCGATCCGGAAAACGATCCGCAGTTGAGACTCAAACTGCTTGAGATAGAGCAAAGTGTTTCCGCCGATTATCCTGATGCAAAAAAGGGTATGCGTGCGGCGCCCTGCGGCTGTCTGTTTTTCGGCGCACTGGGACTGCCGCTTTTGAAACTGGGATGTACCTGGAAAACCTTTCTGCTGATTATCCTGTTTGCGGTTATCGGCGCTGTTCTCACCGGCATTGCCGCCGCATACCGTCCGGGGAGAAGATGAAGTTATCCTTTGATTCAGGAACGCTTGTTGCGGAAGATTTTGATTTTGCTTCTCTGCCGGAGGATTTGCGTCTGCTTTTTAAACACGATCCGCGGACAGGCAGTTTCCGCGCCCGTGCCTGTGATTATCGTGAAATCGTATTGACACTTCTTGCAAACGGATTCAGTTTTACCGACTGCGCCCGCAAATTTTCTCCTCTTGAAGAACTTGAACTCAAAGAAAAAATCGCCTTGCGTCCGCACCAGGAACAGGCATTGTCCGCCTGGAAAAAGAACGAATACCGCGGTGTTGCCGCCCTGCCGACCGGCAGCGGAAAAACCATCCTTGCCGTCCATGCGATCGCCGAAGTGCGCCGCAGTGCCTTTGTCATGGTGCCGACGATCGACCTGATGATTCAGTGGGTGCGGGTATTGGAGCGTTTTTTCGGCAGTCCGATCGGAATGCTCGGCGGCGGCAGCCGTGAAATCTGCGATATTACGGTCAGCACCTACGATTCAGCGGTTCTCAATATGGAGTTTCTGGGGGATAAGTTCGGATTTCTGATTGCGGATGAGTGTCATCATCTGCCGGGACCTGAAACCCGTCTGGCGGCGGCAATGAGTATTGCGCCGTTCAGACTGGGGTTGTCGGCAACACCGGAACTGCCGCCGGAACGTGCCGCTGTTCTTCAGGACATGATGGGCAGAATCGTCTGTCAGGTCAAAATAGATGACCTCAAAGGGGGTGTGCTTTCTCCGTATGAAATCCGTCAGATCAAAACGCTGCTTGATCCGGATGAGGCAGAAAGTTACCGTATCAACCGGGAAATTTACACATCGTTTCTCCGCCGTCACTGTATCAGTTTCCGTTCGGGGAGCGACTGGAACAAATTTATCGGACTTGCCGCAAGAATGCCCGACGGCAGAAGAGTTTTTGAAGCCTATCTTGAACAGAAACGCATTTCCCGTTCCGGACGTGCAAAAATCCGCACATTGCGCGAGATACTTCTGCAGAATCCTCAGGAGCGTATCATTATTTTTACAGCAGACAACAACACGGCATACGCCATTGGACGCACCTTTGCTCTTCCGGTGCTGACCCATCATACAAAATCCGCTGAACGCAAGGCGTTTCTGGAAAATTTCCGTTCCGGGAAATACAATATTCTGGTAACAAGTCAAGTTCTCAATGAGGGCGTGGATGTTCCTGAAGCCTCGATCGGAATCGTGGTTTCAGGAACGGCAAGTTCACGGGAACACATCCAGCGGCTCGGGCGTATCCTGCGCCCGTCTCCCGGCAAAGCGCAGGCACTTCTCTATGAACTTATCAGTGCGGGAACTTCTGAAGAATCCGTTTCCACCAGACGGAATGAGATGTGAAGTCGCCGCTTGAATTGGTATTCTCTCAACAAAAAACGCCGCTTTCCGGGAAAAAGCGGCGTTTGTTTACAGAAAGATGTTTTAAAGTTCTGTTTTTTTCAGCGGAAAGACTTCAACTTTGATATCTTTGAAGTGAACAGGACGAGAGGTAATGATCAACAGTCCCGCCCGTTCCGCTTTGGGCAGAACGTCGATCGTTCCCCCTGATGTTACAAAATCATTGCGGGCAGAAACGGTTTTGACGTATTCAAAAGTGTTCCGCACCAGATGCATACGCACGGGAGTCTCTGAGGGGATGTCAAACTTGAGAGGACTTGCCAGAGTAACTTTGTAGTCTCCGCCCATCAACTTCACGGATTTTACCGGACCGATCAAACGGCGGTTGGGCAGATCGGATTTGTCCTTTGCCGCACCGAGAGCGACCATGCCTTTGGCTGTCCACTTTGAGCCGTCAAAGACCATCAAAGTTGTATCACCTTTTTTGGCGCCGTGGGACAATTTGGTTTCGCTGTCGGGAACGGCGTTGATATTGACACCGTGGATCTGTCCTTTTTTATCATACTGGATCATGCCGAAAGTCACGGGGACCGCCTTGCCGTCGGCACTCTTGAACTTGCCGCTGATGTAGTAACATTTGGCAGGGTCAAGTTTGAACAATCCGGTGGAGATCAAGGCGCCTTTATGAGCTTTGAAGTTGTCTTTGACTTTCCATTTGGGAATCAGCACCGCTTCGGGTTCCCCTGCCGGACGGGTGTTTCTTCTGTCAACAGGGGTTTGTATTTTTTCGCTGAATTTCTGAGATTTATCACGGATTATCAACGGTTGCGAGACAAACTGCTGATCGGCGTTGCTGCCGTTTTTGTAATCAACTTTGACGGTGACAAAGATGTGTTGTCCGGCATATTTGCCGACGGGAATCTTCCAGGTTTTCATGCGGTTGTCAAAGATGTAATTGTTTTCTTTTTTGCTGCCTTTGCCGTTCCATTTGGCACAATCAAAGGATTTGACAACATCTCCGTTGATCAAGAGGTCAACGCGGCAGCCGTCGCCGTAACGCTTCTGCAGATTGATCATAGACAGTTCAATGGAGCTGTCTTTGCCCGGTACTTTGACCAGCATGTTGAGCAGTTTGCTTCCGGAGGCACCGATATTAAACAGACGCTTTTTGAAGAAGAGGCGCGGCGCCGGCAGAGCGGATACTTTTCCCTCTTTCATGCCGGAACGGCGGTTGACGAAAATCACCTGCTGCGGCAGAACAGTTTTTCCGGTGAAAAACACGATTTTTGCCGGCATTTTCGTTTTAAGTTTCATTGTGGAGGACACATTTTTTTCCACACCGTTCACAAGCATTTTCCGGAACTTGGGAGCAACGTTCAAATCAAGGTTGAAAACTTTTTCCTTATCAGAAGAATTCAATTCAAGATAAACATATTCAGGCATTTCGTAGTAACTTGCGATGCTGACATTTGCGGGAAGTTTGCCGGTACTGACAAGCGTGGGCGCATTTCCGCTGCGCGGCAGAAGAGCATAATGCCGTTGGGGATCAAGCCCGTAAATGCCGTTTTTGTCCCAGGCGGGATAGCCGGGAATGAACAACTCTTTATCAAGCAGTTGAGAAGCATTGGAGAGACGCGCATAAACGGCTTTGCCGTCGGGAGAGATCATTTTCTGCAGTTTTCCGTCATCGTAGTAACGGTAGATTTTGCCCGCTTTGTCCTTGTACATGGACTTGATGAAACGCGGATACTTTTTCGGCGGATAGTACGGACGCAGTTCACGATTTGCAAAGAGTCTTGCCCTGAGAGCCATCTGTCCCCAGAAACCTGTTCTGTTGTCAACGTCGGTTGAAGTGGAAACCATACCGAATCCCGACAATGCATCAGAAACAGAAAGTACCACACTCACCAGGTCATCTGAGTACAGACGGATGGAGGGGACCCAGGTCCTGTAACCGAAAATAAATGCCGTCAGCGGCACATGGTGGTGCATACGGTAACGGCGGAAAGCGGGACCGCCCCAGCCGTGGGCGTTGTTGAGCGGCCAGCGGATACCCATGGCAATCGCTTCGGGACCGAACTCCGCCGCCATCGGCACGCCGACTTTTTTCTGAAGATCGCGGGTGAACTGCCAGTTGCCCTGTGCGCCTGAAAGTCCGCCGATGTAACCGTTCCCGGTATCGGCGGTACAGCCTAAAGTATCCTGATAGTTGGCATCGGTTCCGCAGGTATCGTTCATGTGTTTGATGACTTTGCAGAAGTAATCGCGCCAGCCTTTGCTCAGGGGGTCACCGTAGAGGAACGCACCTTTTTTGAGATGTCCGAACTGGTCTTTCCCTTTGGCGGCGCGGATGGTTCCGGCGAGGTTTTCATCAAAGGCGTTTTTATTGCCGTGATAGTTGGTGATACTGTTTTTTCTGGTCAGAAAGAAGCTTCCTACATCATCTTTGTTCCAGGCATCGCACTTGTAAACGGCGCAGAGGGAACAGACGTAACACATGACTTTAAAGCCGGATTTATGAAGATTTCTGACCACATCAGGATAATGTCCGCGCGGCGTGTAATCGGGGATACCCTGCGTAAAGCCGAGTTTGCGCGCCTGCCAGATCTGAACGAGGACATTTTCAGGCTTGAAGGCTTTCAAAAGTCCCTTGTATCCCGGGGCGCTGTTTCCGCCGTCGGCGATGACGAAAATCTTATCTGCCCAGCTTTTGGCATCACGGACAGAAATTTCTTCAGCAAAAGCCTTGTGATACCAGTTGCGGTACGGACGGGCGGCGGCGATCCAGTCTGAATCGGCAAAAACATCAAATTTGACCGCGGGGGGATCGATTTTTGTCAGATTTTCATAAGGCATGATATTCTGACTTTCAAGGGCAAAGGCACATCCTTTGGGCGTTCTTTCAATAAAGCCGTAGTACGGACGGAAAGTTTTATCCTCGATCCACATGCCCAAAGCGTTGTCTTTGCGGGTGTAAATCAAAAGCGGTGCTTCAAAGAAAAGCGTGGTGTTCTGCAAGCCGATCAATTCTTCCTGACCGGACTTTGCGGCATATTCCAATCCGCCGAAAGAGGGGACGGTGATTTTGCCGTCTGCGGCAAGATTGTTGACGGGAACAGCGATACCGAAAATGCCCTTGCGTCCCTGACCTGAGCGTTTCAGAACCAGAGAACCGTTGGCATCTTCGCTGAAAGAGAAAGTAATGCTGTCCTGAGAAGAAAATTTGCCGTTGTAATAAAGTCCCTGCCAGGTGACAACAGCGGATTTTCCGCTCTTTTTGACCAGAACTTTACTTTTCTTTCCGGGAAGTCCGTAGACAGCGGTCTTTTTACGTTTTCTGTGCTGTTTAATCGTGGGTTCGCCCCAGGGAAAATGCAGAGCGGACATTTCTTTGCCGTTGCCCGTCATATTGCCCAGTCCGGCAACATTCATTTTTACGCCGCCGGGAGTTGTCAGCAGAACGCCGTTCTGACGGTTGCGGATACTTGCAATTGTACCGCAGGAGACGGTCAATTCAACCCGTTTGCCTGAAACGACAAAGGACTTTCCTTTCTGCTGAAAACTGAATGCCTGCAGCGAAAATGCGGCAAATGCCGCTAGTGATAATGAAAATAATGTTTTTTTGTTCATTTTTTAATTTTTCCAGAATTTATTTTTGACTGCATCTGTTGCTGTTGAAGCCCAGATCGCGTTGCCGTAAGCAGCTGAGCCGCCGCCGAAAACGATTCCGGAACCTTCCCTGCTTCCGGCGTGTCCGTCTTCAAACAGCATATTGTATTTTGTACCGTGCCGCAGTTTTGCATTGCCGCCGAGATTGTATTGGATCCATGCATCTTTGCCGTCCATGAACTGCATTGTCTGAGACGGATTGCGCAGTTTGGTCCGTGAAACCGGAGTACCGGGCAGAATTCTGTGTGTATTCATATTTATTGCAAAATCATAAGTTCCGTTGAGCTGAACATTAACATGTTTCACGGAGTCCTCTGAAGATCTTTTGCGGTTTTCCGAGGGACACTCCATGGAACGGATCTGCATCGGGTTATAGGCTGCATAGGAATCATTCCAGGTGGGATAACCTGCAAAATATTTTCCTTGAACAAGCGCCCATCCCCAGGGTTTATTTTCTGTTGTTACTCCCGTCCAGTCAACTCTGCGCGGCACAAAGTATTCACGGTTATCAGAACTGTACTGTTCAGTTGCTTTACCCACATGCACCATGTTGTTTTTGCAGGTGATCTCTCTGCCTGCCTCACGCGCTTTCTGCAAAGCAGGCATCAGCATTGCCGCAAGAATAGCAATTATGGCAATGACAACCAAAAGTTCTATGAGAGTAAAGGGGCTGGATGCGAGGGGAAAAGACAACTTTTTTTCACGGGAAAAAAAGTTTTCTTTTCCCCTCGCGCTCCCCTTTTCTTTCAAAAAAAGCGGGGTATTTTGTTGTTGGGCGAAACCAGCCGTATTCTGCGGCGC
>SUVX01000120.1 GCA_015061725.1 Lentisphaerota bacterium | reverse complement strand
ATGGTGTACCCCAAAAGCCGGTTTCTGCGGCGCTTTCCTCCGTACTTTTCCGTACTTATCCGTACATATCCGTACCAACGCGCCGCCCCCAAAAGACAGCAAACCGCAGCGGTTATACAAAACTTTTACATGATTACGGCAGTGTTGTGCAGTAATCACCAACAGTTCAATCAGCGTGAACGCTGATCGAATGAAGCACGGCTCCGCCGTGTGAAGCGCAGCGTTGCTGCATGAAGCGTTTGCCTGCGGCAAACATGAAGCGCTTGCTTTGCAAGCATTATGGTGTACCCCAAAAGCCGGTTTCTGCGGCGCTTTCCTCCGTACTTTTCCGTACTTATCCGTACATATCCGTACCAACGCGCCGCCCCCAAAAGACAGCGTGGCGCAGGTATGACAGACAGCATGTTTCAACCGTTCAATCAGCAAAAAATGTCTTTTTTTTCCCATTTTATCTGCCCATCACTTTCATTGTTTTGATCCAGATTTTTGTGATGGGGGCAAACTGCACTCTTTCTGCGGGAGTGAACTCCGAAAAGATTGCCTTGTTGACGGCATTGGTGAAACTCTGCATTTCTTTTGTTTTCAATTGTTCGGCAAGTTTCTGACGTTCTTTGCTGCTGCTGACAAGCGTTGTAAAGTTTTTCTCCGCCTTTTTCTGCAGGGCTGCAATCATTTTGCTGCGGTCTTCTGCGGGCATCCGGCGCAGCTGTTTGAGTGATGTCGTCACAGTTCCGGCAATCGCCCGGCAGCGGATCTCTTCACGGACCCCGGGGGGACGCTTTTTCAACTGCCTGCTCAGATGGCGCTGGATTTCTTTTCTCTGCTGTCCGGTCGTGGTCAGAGACATGGAGCGCGCTAAAGCCGTGGTCAGCTCCTGATCGTTCCACTCTTTTTTGGCGAGGATCTCATCCGGAGAGAGAGCCTCCGGCTTCAGATTGAAAAAGAGAAAGGCAAGTATTGCAAGCACGGGAATACCGATCAACAACGGTATCAATATTCCTTTTCTTTTTTTACGGCGCGGCATTTCTTCACTCATGGACGTTTCCTTGTTTTTATCAGATTACAGTTGTAATTTTTTATCCGGATAAAATTTACAACTGTAATCTGTTTATTTCAAGTTAATCCCGTGAAAAAATCTGTTAGTTGACTGAAATGTAATGTGTTTTGCTGCATCCTGTTGCGGCATCGCGGATAATGATTTTCCATTTTCCCTTGCCGTTGAGGGCAGAGGGGAAGCGGAAACTGAACTTACCCGCAGGTGCCGGACGGACCTGACGGTATTCCGGAACTTCCTGATTGTCCGGATTGAAAACCCGCATTGAAAGAACAGATGTTTCCGGCGTACTGCCGTCTGCCGTTTTGACCTGTGCGGAAATGACGGCGGTAACACCCGCATTGATTTGCGCGGGAGCTGTAACGGATACACCTGAAATTTTGCAGGGCAGAGCGGCAAGCAAAGTACCGTCACCGAGAATGGTTTTCACGTTGAAAATTTTACCGTATCCCAGATATTGACCTGTTCTTACATCGTAAAGGTGAGATTTCCGGGCAAGTTTGAGTTTGCCGGAAATGCTGTGTTTTGCAGCGGCTTTTTTATCGGCATCCTGCCAGCCGGGGAAAGCCGCCTGCGGCAGCAGTCCGATATACAGATTTCTGCCGTTGGTGAAATAACTGTGCATGACAGCGTGTTGTGTTTCATATTTTGCGGGAGAATCCAATTTTAGAAAATCTCCGACAAGTTTTCTGAATGCAGGTTCTCTTCTGGAAGCGTACTTGGGTTCAAAGTTCAGATACAATGTATTTTTGTTGCGGATGGCAAGCGGGGCTGTTCCCCGTTTGCAGACGGCACTTCCGGCGGGAACTCCGGTGGTGCAGACCACGCCTGTCACCGCATTGTCAATACTTATACCGTCAAGGGTGTGGGATTTTACTTTTCTGAAAACCTGCCGTCCTGTTTTGATTCCGAAAATCTCATTGAGTGCGGGAATAGCACGGGGATTGCAGTTTTCATCCAGAGAGGCGATATCCCAGTCGGCGATGACTTTTCCGCCGTTGCGGAGAAACTCTTTTGTCAGGGCAATATCGCTGTCTTTGATTGCGCTGACTTCGGGCAGAATCAGGACTTTGAATTTCTTTAAAAATTCTGTATTCAACTCTTCCGGTGCAACAAAGCGGTATCCGACACCCAGATCTTCAAGCACCCGGGCAAAGGAGAGTTCTTTTTCGGGATAATCGCCTTTGGCGGGTTTCATGAAGTTGGCAATGACCGACACCTGAGAGTGGAGAATTGCCGCCTGAGAGGTGTATTTCTTTGCGTGGAAAAGCAAGTCCCCCGGACCGTTTTTCAAGTGGTGCAGAAGATCGCTGTAATATCTGCGGACAGGCGTGAGTTTGAGATCCGGGCGCAGAAAAATCGGTCCGGTCCAGGTGTTTGTGCCGCGTTCTCCGGCAAAGAGACCATCCCAGAGAGCCTGACGGAATTCCCCCTCAAGATTACTGTAACCGTAATGTTTCATAATCAAGCGGTTGTCGCGGTTGAAACTCAACGGAATACGCGGTGTGCCGTAGTAGGTTGCCGTATCAAAGGCACTCATGGAACTGAAGTTCCAGTTGCCGCCGTAGGTGTGAGGCGTATTGACGACACCCGTGGGACCTGCCATTGCCCGGGGATATTTTTTGCGGATTTCTTTCCTGATTTTCAACAGGGCATCCGCAAAGACTTTATCCATGTAAAGGCGGTGGGCAACGAATCCGGCGGGACTCTTCTCAAACAGCATTTCGTTGTAGGTCTGCGGCATGACTTTATCCCAGGAAGAATAATTTGTCATCCAGACTTTATTGAGTTTTTCAAGCGTCCAGCCCTGCTGTTTCAGCCAGGTGCGGAATCCGGCAAGACAATATTTGCAGAAACAGAAATCGATCGGCTTCTGATAGGTCGTCATGCTCATTTCGTCGCCCAGCAGGGCAATATTCCTTGACGTAAAGGGAATGTAAGGCAGATGATTTCTTTCAGGCGCAGGTTTGAATTCCGGAGAATTGAAACAGGGCTGACGGACAAGATGTTCTTTCTTTCCGGATTTGTACCACTTCTGCAGAGCTTTGTCGTGCGATCTGAAAAAGAAACCTTTGCCGCCGGCGTAACCGTTCATTGCTGTTTCTGTGTTGGCATATTGCAGAAGAATGTTGGATGTTGAGTTGAGAGAGCCTCCGAAAAGGACGGTGAAACCGAATTTCTGCAGCGAATCGTAACGGTAGGGATAGGTGTATTCCGGAAAAAGATCCGCTCCGACCCAGACCAGATTTGAAAATTCTTTGCTCATATCAAAGATTTCAGGCAGAAAGAACGCTTCTTTTTTCACTTCAAGAAGTTTGTTGTTTTTCCACAATTCCGCGCGCAGAATATGACGGTTGACCAGGGCATTTTTTGTGTCCCAGACAAGTTTTGAATTGTTGCTCTGACTGAGGAGTCTTCCGGTGTTGTCAATGACGGAAAGTTTGAGTTTTGTTCCGGCGGGATTGCCTGATATGGTCACACCTGCTGAAACTTTTTCTTTTGCAGAATAGGATTTTTTCAGGTTGATTTTTTTGATGGCAGCCTGATTTTTACCTTCGATCTGCAAAAAGGCAAAATCTTTTCCTTTAAGAGAGATGTGCAGATAGTTTTTTCCGTTCTGCAGTTGAGGCACATTGAGGGTGGTCTTACCTTTTGCAAGTTCCTTTGAAAAGCGGGAGTAAGACTCCGTGTAGCGGTTGAAAAGTTCAAAGTCGTATTTTCCGGCAACGGTTGTTTCGATGTGAAGTTTTCCGGATTTTGCGCTCAAATGGGTGATAGCGGGCGTATTGCCTTTTGTCCAGTTGATCAAACGTGCCAGAATGGCGAACTGGTACTCCTGAAAACGGTGGTCGCAGAGAAGATACTGAAAGTTTTTCTGCCTCCAGTTCAGAAGCGGCGCAAGAAAACTGCCGGTTTTGTATCTGATAACGGCAACACGTCCTTTGCCGTATTTTCCCGTTTTGATGACCGCCTGCGGAAAGTGGGGAGCGGAAACAAAACTCATGCTGTTGTTAAAAAGTTTTTCTCCGGAAGTTAAAGTCTTTAAAATGCTGTCCAGCTGAGTGTCGCTGTCCTGCGGATTGACGAGCAAAAGTCCCGTACCGTTTTTGACCTGTTTCAAAATCTCTTTGCGGACTTTATCAGGATAGGCAATCCAACTGGAACAAATCAGATTTTTTTTGTTTGAACGGATTTTTTCACGTCCGCTGCCGATGACGATGACATCATATTTCTTTTTCATGAACGGCATGAGGTGCTGCGTGCCGGAGTTGCCGCCGGAACCGGGGGCAAAGGCAACCTTCTTTCTCCAGCTCATTCCCCAGGAACGCGGAAAAATCGTGGGTGCCGTCAGATTGAAATTCATTCTCTGACGCAGTTCGATCACGTCGCGGATACCGTTGGCTTCAACGAGGAAAAGAACATCAAACGGTTTGTTTTCAAGCCATTTGCAATGGGGTGTTTTATATTCTGCTGACGGTTCAAAATGCCACGGGTCTTTGTCTTCGGGCGGCTGATTTCTTGCTTCAAGGGCTTTGAAGTTGACGCCTTTGCCCAGGGGCAGAAGCAGATCAAACAGCAGATTTTTTCCGGTGGCATCCAACACTTTTACAACAACTTCAGTGCCGGAAGAAAGGGGGAAGGAGACTTTGGTGATACTTCCCGCTTTGAGAACAGCTTTTTTGCTTGCCTTTTTTTTGCGGTCAACAAAGAGGACAACTTGTACACTTTTGTCAGAAAATCCCTGGAGTTCAGCGGTAAGCTGATTGTTTTTTGCGGTCAGTTTTCCGCAGCCGGCATAGCCTGCGCCGTTGAGGGAATCCAGATTTCTGATAACTCCTGAAGCAAAGGTTGAACGGCTGGTTTTTCCGGCGGGGAGAAGTTCCTCAACCAGACGGAACTCCAACGTATTGCGCTTGAACCTTCCCAGACAGGGCCATGAGTAGGCGAGTTTGAATTTTTTGTATTCCGGGAGCAGAACGATACCGGACTTTGATTTTGTTGTTGAAGCCACCCAGCCGCGGATGGGGTCTTTGTGAAAATGTTTGCTTCCTGAAAGTTCTCGCAGGATGCCTCCGGCGCAGGGGAGTTCCAGATAATTGTCTTCACCCTCAACGCCCCAGAAACTGTTGCTCCAGTATTCAAAGGATTGTTCCTGCATACTTTCTGTTTGATTGTAAATTTCCACTTCTGCCCGCAAAAGCATTTCGTTTTCGCGCAGCGTGTAGCGTTTGGTGATTTTGGTGAACTGAAACATGCCGTCAATGTGCGGAGAGGTCAATTCAAGGATGACTTCATTCTGACGGGAGGAAATAATTTTTCCCCGGTATTCCGCTTTGGAAAACTCAACACTTCTCGGAGCAAACTGATCTCTGAATGCACCCTCTTTTCCGACAAAATCTTTGCCTGATTTTTTGTCGGTCAGATGCAGGACCATACCGCCTTTGGCACCGATGACAACTTTTAAGTGTTTATTGGCAAGAATCCATTGTTCTCCTGTTTCAACAGTGCCGCGCTGAGAAGCAATCGTTGCCGCCTGAAGAAAAACAGGCAGACAGAAACTCATCAAAAGAAAAAAATATTGTTTCATATTGAAAAATCCTCATTATTTGCTGATTTTGAGGGAAAAGTCATCAAAAGTGATTTCTGAATCACCGTAAACGAAGATGACGGGGCGCAGGGCAAATTGTGTGAATTTCCCCTTGGCTTTTGAGGGGACAGCGAATTTGCCTTTGGCGGTATAAAGTTCCCAGTCCGTCTCTTTTGTTCCCTTGGGTTTACCGAATCCGATGGTCTGGATGAAAGCAGTCTTTTGGGGATCGTCTGTACCGTAAACGTAATAGAGTAAACGGAATCTGCCGCCGCCGCGGGCATAAATTTTCATTTCAATATTTTCCCCGGAAGCAACTTTAAAAGAGGGAAGGGTTCTGAAATAAATTTGTCCGCCGGCATCTGTTTCGGCGAGCAGACCGAAGATACCGTTTCTGGCGCATCCGCTTTCACGCGCCAGACGGACGGCTGCATTTTTTGAAAGGCGGTCAAGGTTCCATCCGATAGGTTGCGGAATACCGCGTTTATCTGCTCTGCAGCGTTCAAATCCCTCATTGAATTGTTCTGCACCGCTGCAGACGAAGGCGGCCGCTGCCAGCAGAAAAGTCAGAAAACGATTCATTTTTACATCCTTTCCTTCTCTTTTATTTTATCAAAACATTGATCTGAAAATTATTTTTCTTCTCTTCCTGAACAGAAAAAACTGCTGTCAGGACTGCCGCAAGTAAAAATACTGAATGTTTTATCCGGATATTCCACCGGATTGTATTACCAGTTTTTGTTACCCCAGAAATAGTATCCGTCGGAATCGACAACAGCTTTATCCGTTGCTGTGTAGAGCTGACCTTTTGTCGCAACGTGACCGTCAACAAAAAGAGTGTTGTAGAAACCGCCGTTGTGACGGGGTCTGATCCGGTAGGTTTTGGAAGAATCACAGGAAATCTGATAACTGGAACCATTCCATTCTGTATTGTCAGCCAGATAACAGCGGCGCGAGGGCTGCTTGAGGTTGGAGGCTTTTCGGGGAACGCCGTAGAATGACATGGCATTCATTCCGTATCCGAGCCCTTTGATCTGTGTGCCGGAGGCGTTTTTCGCATCGGTCGGTACCTCCGGACAGCGGTACCAGGAGGTTTTGGAAAACTCGCCCGTCTTTGAGGAAATATGTGTCTCCGTGAGGTAATTGCCTTTTTTCAAGAGGCTGTACCAGAGTTGCTTTTGCTCTGTGTAATAAGAGGGAAGCATCCAGCCGTTGAAGTCGTCTGTATACCGTCTTAAATCCATGCCGACCTGTTTGATGTTGTTGACACAGGTGATTGTTCTGGCACGGGCGCGTGCTTTCTGCAGTGCCGGCATCAACATCGCCGCAAGAATGGCGATGATTGCAATCACAACCAGCAGTTCTATGAGAGTAAAGGGGCTGGATGCGAGGGGAAAAGACAACTTTTTTTCACGGGAAAAAAAGTTTTCTTTTCCCCTCGCG
>SUVX01000119.1 GCA_015061725.1 Lentisphaerota bacterium | reverse complement strand
CCGCAACCAACTCTGCTTGATATGCCGAGTCCTTCCGCGCGCCCTCTCAAATATCCCCATAGGGGGGAACCATTTGATCAGCAAGCACATATCGACCATTGCCGCCTCATAATCGTCCCCTCCGGCACAAAGCCCGCCAGAACGCCCAGAAATGCCCTTTCTGGGGGCATCTCCCGGCAAGGCAAGCCGTTACTCCACTTCCGGTGAAGCGGCAACACGGGGCAAACGTGGGCGTTTTGTGGAGTATGGGTTCTCATCACCCATGGTTTGAGCGATTTGGTAGACCCTGCGGACGGATATACCGCATTGTTTGGCGACCTCCTTTGCCGGAAGTCCTGAACGGATGGCGTTCAACACCCGGTCATTTGAGCTTGAGCATAGCGGAGGCGGTACATAAAGAGTGCCTTGCCAGTGCTTCTGCACCTCACGGAGCAGCGGTGCTGGCAGCACATCGTGAGCATTGGCATACAAATTCATTTTTTTTCCTGATTTTTGCAAAGTTCCCCAATTCCCCAATTCACAGCTATAACGCGTAAAGGGGGCTAAAACGACAAAAAATAAAGAAAAACGCGTGTCGTGGGAATTAGGGAATTAATAGAATAGAGAATTATAAACAACTTATTATTATATATTTATCTCTTATTCTTTCTTCCCGGCTTACTTCCTTAATTCCCAAGGTGGTGCTCCATTTTTTTGTCCTTTTCAGAGGGAATCATGATTGCTGTTGGGGAGTTGCTGTCAGCGCAAAATGTAGAATTTGGTCATACTTGGACCAGACCCCTTGATTTCGTGCGTAATTGTCCCGTTTTCTTCCATGGTTTCAATAATCTGTTTGAAAACTTCCTTGGACTCATGCATTCTTTTGAGCAGAACACCATGGGCAACACATCCTCCGGCATCACGAATATATCGTACCGCCTTGCGGCATTTTTCGTCAAAGAGGTTTTCGTATGAATAATTATCCACCATGAAAAGCATCTGGTCGGTGACATATTCCACAAAGGCTGACGCCCACTTGACTGCATCAACGGAGATAACGGGCTTGACGGGATTCTGACTCACCGCATACAGCATGGAAAGTTTACACACTTTTTCAAAGACGCGAGCCCAGAACGCCATTGCCTCGCCACGTTGTTCTGCTTCATACTTATCATAAATACAGTCGTATTTTTCATTGAGGCGGGTAAGCAAAGCATCTGCGTCAGGATCTGCGACAATGATCATGGGGGCAGCATTGATTTCGGTCAAATTACCGGGCAGACCGTATTTTTTGATGATTTCAATGGTACGGTTGATCTCATCCGGGATATCCTCTCCGGAAGGCTTGCGACCGTGACCGCGCTTGCCTGCATCAAGAACCATGCAACGGGCGATAAGACCGTTTGCCAGCACACGTTCAGAAAGTGCGGAATAAAAGAATTTCGGAATGGCTGTGCCGAGGATAACCAGATGAGGGTTGATGATTTTCCGGTCGTCATCGGTCTTTTTGCCGTCATTATTTCTGATAGAAAGTTTTCTCATTTTATAAATCCCGTTTGAAGCTCCATAAAAGCGGAGCAGTTTTTCCATAATGGACTCGCTGCGTCCGTCCTTGGCAAATTTCAAGGCGTTGAACACGGTATCGAACTCGTCAATTTCAAATAACATGGATGGATGCATAAACATGGCGTCCTCCAAACCTTCACCCGAACCGAAAGATTCAGCGATGCAGCATCCCAAATCGTGTTGAAATGCAACATTCATATTGACTTTGCGTGGGTGATCTTTACCTGTACCGCTGTTTGCCAGAGCGACAAGGTAAATATTACTGCGATTGTTCCGTTCATCCTTGATCCTGCGTCCGGTAAGGAATGAAAGGAACGCCAGTGCACTGCAGAACGCCAATACCTTATTGGGATACTGTCCTGTCCGCATGGTGTATTCTGCATAATCGGTCACAAAACCCGGTACTTTCAGCAATTTTTCCGGAATTGCGGCAAAGACCGGCTCTTTTTTCTTTTCCGGTTCGGGAGAAGTAACTTTTTTGTCAGGCTTCCTGTTCAATATCCCGGAAAGGTCAACGCCGGAGGTATCTTGTACCACACGCTCATAGCAACCGGGTTCTTTGAGTTCCCGGAGCTTGCGCCAGTCATTGCCGGTACAGGAATTGTGATGACAGCGGAATGCTATTGCCCCGTTGGACTGTTGAATAAGTACAGCGGAATGGTTGCGATGTGCATCGTTGAAGGGGCAAATGGGAAATACCCACTTGCGCCCATCTTTCCACACCTGCGGTTCGCCAAGTTCCGGACAATACTGCTGAATCCAACGGTCAAGGTCAAAGTCAGACTCTTTTACAGCTTCCGGAGCGGATGCGGCGTGTTGTTCCTGTTTCCAGGAGGCGGCAGTTTCCAGCAGTTCCGCTGAAACTATCTTCCGCTTCCGGGGAGCAGAAAGAATTTGAGCCATACGGTGCGGTCGCTGGGGAATATCATCTCCTTTACAGTTCATTGTGCCGGGGATGCGCCAGATCCGTGCCGGGTTGAATACGGTCAAATCCACATCGACATACTCATCGCTGGCAGTTGCAATTCCGGCAATGCAGCGTTGCACCAGATCATTGTCTGCAGTTGGCAGGTCAATGCGGTACATAAGCTGTGCACCATTGCCGGAGTCCTGAACAATGGGATCGGACCAACCGGAAGCGGAGAGTCCATCCCTGATTTTACAGGCTGTTGAAATCGCAGCTTCGTGTTCAGCATCTGAACTGGAAACGCCGGACACCCGTTTGGGATCGCAGTCAATCAAGAGCCAACGGCGGCACAAAATGTCAGAATCTGCGGTCGTAGGTTCTCTTGTAATACCACGGATGCGGTTACAGGCACGGGCAAGCAAATCCGGATTGACCGGATTGACGGTTGCATACGCTCCCCGATAAGAACGGAATTGCGAGATTGCTTCTGCCGCATCTGCAATATGGTCATAATCGAAATACCCTGATTCCATATGAGGTCGCATCCAGTTGGAACTTACCGCATCAAGAACACGGATTTCAAAAACATCTCCTTTCTGAAACCACAATTTTAATGCGGTAATAATCATTTCCTTATCTGTCTGCATTACTTTTTCACCTTTCTCCGGTCAATACATACAGGCAAATCCGGGAGGCAGAAAATTACATCGGGCTGTTCTTCGATGGGAACACTCATTATTTCCTGCATGAAAGCAAGGTGTTCTGCAAGGAAGGAATAAACCGACTCGACTTCTTCCAGTTTCGGAAATATCTCTTTTTTGAGCCAGCGTTCCAGAAGCAGAGCCTTGCGACCGTTGTTGGGTGCAAGGATGCGTTCCACATCCTCACGGGGAACAAGGCGGACGACCTGCAGACCGCCGGGAGTACGGATACGCTCATACAGCGGCACATTTTCGGTATACTGCGCCAGAATCCGGTTGGGATTGCTGAAGCCGAGAATGTTGCAGATGTCCCGGATGACAAAGTAGTTTTTGCCATTGTCGAGCCGGACGATCCGGACGGGCATCTTACGGAATTTGTAGGTAAACAGTTCAGACATTTTGTTTCTCCTCAAAGTTTTTCAGGAAGCGGATCGCAGAGGCGGCGGTCTGCACAGCTTCCGTGATAATTGCGTACCGGGAGGTGTTCTTTTCTTCGTGATCAAGAACAGCCTTAACCAGTTCCCCGGACTCTTCGGCAACCACCGCCGCCGCTCTGACATCATCTTGTGGCCAGTCGGGGTGTGCCTCTTCTGCCCGGTTGAGTTCGGTCATAACAAGAGAAATAACTTCTTCAATCTTCATAACACAAGCCTTTCATAATTTTTCTTTTGTATTGTTGGTATAATAAAACAGAGATAATTTTTGAAAAAAAATTCAGATTTTTTTATTTTTTTGAATTTTAAATTATCTTAAACAATAACCTATAAAATAAAAGGAGAATAATATTATGTTTTTAGAAAATATTTTATTAATCATAGTATTGATTATAGTATTAAAACACTAATAATCAACACTATGATGGTGGTATCAAACGATACCACCAATTCACTCTATAGCTTCCAGCATAACGGTCATGTGTTCCCGTGCTTCCTGCTGGATTTTTTTGATTTTTTCAATATACTGATCGCAGTTTTCGATGAAGGTCTCAAAGCAGACCTTGTAATCGGGACCGCTACCGTGGGGTGCGAGTAGAAGGTCATAGTTTGTAAGAAAAAACTTGCTCTCCTCCTCGCCCTTCTGCGTTTTAGAAATGTGCCAGCGGTTATCGCTGCTCACCATTTCCTGTTTCAGTTCCTGATCGGTAATGTTCCAGTTGATTTTCGGCATAATTATTCCTCCTCGTCATCGTACCAGTTTGAAAGGGTTGCAAGGGTAAAGCCCAGCTTGCAGGCGGCTTCTTCCACTTGCCACTTGATGTCCGGGTTCCAATCCGGGTTCTGCTCAAAGACAAATTCAAGCTCGCCGTGTACCGCTTCCAGAAGGTTCAGGCATTTTGCGATCCGCTTCCGGGAGCGTTCGATGTGTTCAGTGCTTTTATGGGTCATAACATATTTTTCTCCTTTATGTTAATGTGATGCTATAGGAATTTTCGAGGTTTACTTTTTCCAACAAGCCAAGTACCAGAAAACATTATTGTCACACTTGGCACACAACTGTGATAATATGACACTATTGAGATAAGTTTAAGCAGCAACTGTATACTTTAATTAACATTGGCACGATATTTGCTTATTATTTAGAGTGGGACGATTGTTGCTTGTTGACATTCAAGACTCGCTACCTTGGAACAACCGCGACATGGGAAGCCCAAAAACAGTAACCGCCATAGGAGAATATACATGGCAGATATCGATAAAGTTAGAAGTCAAGTTAGAAGTCGCCTCAATTACACCTATCCTGGAACCCCTGATGATGAGGATGGTTCCATTGATAGAAAATGGATTAATAAAAAACAGAAATACGAAGTTGATTACGCAATTGCGAAGTGCTTGATTGATTGCAATGCAGCGGATTTAGCCACCAATACAAATGTTGTTCGAAAGCTCGAAAAAATGATACAAAATATGGATCATGATGGTATGGGGCGCTGCATACGAGAGCAGGCCTATAACGAGCTTCAAATGGAAATATATACCATTCAGCTTGCAATTATTTTGAAGCAAATAAACGACTAACATCCTTTCAATTCATGAGGAGGAAACCTCCTCATGAATTATTTTAGAACGGTATATCGTCCGGATCGTAATCTTGGGCCACGCCCAGATCTGCGGGGCTGTTGGACGGATATTCCGATTCGATCTCGGCGGAATCGTCCCCCGGTTCCCGCATGCCGGGCCGGTCTTTCAAGACCCAGCGGGTGATCCGGTCGAACTTCTCCCCGGCAACAGAGCGCACGGTGATTCGCTCCGGCGCGGCGAGAAGCCCCTGATTCGCCAGGGAGACCGCCTCCCGCGCGGTGCTCGGAATCGGACAGCCAAGGGCTGCCCGTTCCCGCCACCACTTCAGGAACTTGTCGCGGGCGTATCCGGTGTGCTCCGGGCAGACCCACTCGCTCTTGAATTCATCGAAACCGACCCGATAATCGATCCGCATTGTCCGGGGCGTTCCTGGTTCCGCATACCGTTTTTCATGGGTGCAGTAGTAAACACCATGCACATCGTAATCGGTACGGGTCACCTGACCTGAAATCACCCCGGCATTGGAGGCAGTATGAGTCATCTTATCGTTGTTCTCATTGACCGGAAACACATAGTTACATTCCGGGCAAGCGGCGTATCCGGCATGGATGAGTGCCAAACACTGCGGACACTTTTTCGCCGGGGCATCACCGCCTTTGCCAGCCCCTTGCTCCTTGACGCGGATCATATCCACCGGGCCGTGCCGCAGAATATTGCCGCCATAGTCCAGCACCAGACAGTCAGTCTTGCCGGTATGGGGCGATAATCGTGTGCCTCTGCCGATCATCTGAATGAGCAGTCCTGCGGAGTTGGTAGGTCTCAACAAGACAACGCAGTCCGTATTGGGTGCATCAAAGCCGGTGGTGAGGACGTTCACATTCGCCAGAAACTTTAACTGCGGTTTCGGTGTACCAAAGAGGTCTGCCGGGACAAATTCTCCCTTGAACCGGGTAAGGATCTCTGCCCGTTCACCGGGGCTTGTATCTCCTGTCACAATTGCACACTCTTTGCCGGAAAAGGCGGTTATTTTTTCTGCCACGTGCCTGCAGTGGTCCACCGATGTGCAGAAAATCAGAACTGATTTCCGTTCACGGGTTAAATCCACTATCTCCCGGCAGGCTGAAGTGACAAGGTCGTCCTTATCCATTGCCGCCTCGACCTCTGCGTTGATGAATTCGCCGCCACGGATGTGTAAATCATCCAGTTTTGCTTCCGATCTGCCGGAGCGAGAAATCAAAGGTGACAGATACCCTTGAGCGATCATCTCTTTGAGTCCGGCTTCGTAGCACACTTCATTTAAGATGTTATCCGGCTGACAGATAAGTCCGCCTTTCAGTCTGAACGGCGTTGCCGTAAGACCGATTACTCTGACTTTCGGGTTGATAACCTTCATATCTTTTAAGAATGTCCTGTACATCCCATCTCCGTCAGGAGCGATGAGGTGTGCTTCATCAACGATGATCAGGTCAAACGCCCCCAGATCACACGCTTTTTCATACACGCTTTGAATTCCGGCAACGATTACAGGCTCGTCTGTATCCCGGCTTTTCAGCCCCGCTGAAAATATCCCGATGGGGATTTCCGGACATAATGCCTTGACTTTTCCGGCATTTTGTTCCAATAATTCCTTGACGTGTGCCAGGATCAATGCTCGACCGCCCCACTGTGAGACGGCATCCGAAACGATCTTTGCGATGACAACGCTCTTGCCCGTACCAGTCGGCAAGACGATGCATGGATTGTTGTCTTTTGTTCGCAAATGGTTGTAAACAGCCTCGACCGCTTCGGCTTGGTAGGGTCGAAGCTCCATCGGTTCAGCCCTCCTTTATCCTGATTCCGGCGTTTTTCATATCGATCGCCAGTTTGAGTTTGATTTCTTCCAGCCGCTCATGACTGATTTTCAGCTGCTTGCAGATCTCTTTGTCTGAAGCGTTCCGCATATAGAGAAAGCAGACCAGCCGTTCCGTATCATCGGAAATGTTCTTCACAAACTGCTGCACAATGTACCGCTGGCGTCCGCCATTTTGTCTCCGTTCCATGGTTCTATCCTTATGTAAGCCATCCCATCCGGTGGCATTGGTTCCCGTTTGATGACAGTCA
>SUVX01000118.1 GCA_015061725.1 Lentisphaerota bacterium | reverse complement strand
ATACCCTGTGGGTTTGCATGCCGCTGTGTGGTTTGGCTCGGGCGATGATGTGCCGCAGGGTAAACCAAACCGACCAAACCAAACCAACCAAAACAAATCCGGCGGCGAGACTCGAAGAGTCAGCCGCCGCGCCCACGGGAAAGTCTGTGGGGGATTGTCAAGGGGCACTCCCTTTGACCGGTTGCAGCAACGTTGCAACCGCTACCCGGCTTTTTTTGCCAAGCTTTTTTTCACCTGGAAAAAAAGCGGAAAAGGCGGTGACGGAGGGCGGGAGAGGGAGATTTTTTGTATTGTTGCTTCAAGTTCTCGAGTTCGCGGGAGGAGTCCTGAGATTGCTGAGATTTGACGACAAAAGACTTGGAAAAAGAAACATTGCCGTCAGAGAGAAGCATGGAATAAACGCCGGGGGGAAGAGAAGATTTCTTCAACTTCAATTCAAAGGCTTTTGGGGGGGCAAGCTGAACGTTTTTAAGTTCAGAGTGCGCCAGGACCTTATTATTTTTGAGCAGAGAGAAAACGAAATTCTTTTTACCGGACTTGAGACCGAGGATGCTGACAGATTTGTTTTCAAAATCGAACCCTGCGGCAAAGGAATCCGAGAGGGCATCAATGCGTGAAATTCCGGAAACGGGAGCGGAATTGAATTTAAAAGAGGCGAACTTGCCGGGGGCAGTCAGAACGGGAACAAAATGCAGTTCAGAGTTGTAGCAATTTCTGCCGTTCCAAACGTACAACTTGGGAATTGCAGAAGGAGCGAAGGTTTGCAGAATTCCTTCACCTGCGACAGAATCGAGCCAGGCAAAATAGTTTCCGGAATTGGGGACATACTGATTGCGTCCGGGACGATAGGAGAACGAAGCAGAACCCTCGGGAGATTTCCAGCAGAAAATATCCTGAACGCTGCAGTCGCCTCCGGCGATAAATTCGGGATGAGTTCTGAAAGAGAGCTTTGCGGAAGAATCCATATCGTTGTAAAGCCGGACTTCAGTTTCAAGGAAGGGGGAATCAGCAGTGATGCGGTAAAAAATCTCATAGGAAATTTTGCCGCCTTTGCGCAGACTGTACTGACCGGAACGGTTCAGACGGATGAGAATTTCTTTTTTGCTTTTTTTCAACACTTTAAAAGAATAGGGGATCTGCCATCCGGGTCCCTGATAAATTCCGGGGTTGTATTCAATACCGCCGAAATCGCGGTAGGATTGCCCGACACCTTCAGCGAGTGTTTTTTCGCTTAAAAGAAGCTGATTGGGGGAATCTGAACTGACACTCAAACGCCCGATTCTGCCGCCGAATTTCGGCAGAATAACGGCGTAAAGATAAGAGTTCTGCAGAATAATTCTGTCATCTTCTTCATCAAAACGGCATCCGGAAACAGATTTATTGTCCTTTTCGGTAAAAGTACCGGAAATCAGAACGGGCATGTAGGACTGAGCCGTGCGGCAGCGGAAAACAACTGTTTTGCTGTTGAAACGGAAGATAACATTGCTGTTCGGCACACATTCGCGCTTGAGAGTTCTTTTTCCGTCAGAGAGGGAGGCAAACACTTTCCCCTGCCAGGCGCCGTCATTTTCGGCACTTATAGTCAAAGTATATTTACCGAGCTTGATTTTACCCCATTCGGCAAAAAACTTGCCGGTGGCGGGGAGAGTAAAACTCTTTTGAGCAGAAACGGCAGAAGAAACTTTGACAGACTGCGGCTGTTTCATGACACGCGGGGGAAGAGTATTCTTTGACAGACTTATAATACATCCGCCGGGATTGCCGATCAAACCGGAAACAATGGTTTCATTGTTTTTGTGAACGACTTTAAGGGGAGTGCCTGCGGTGTAATCAAAGGCGTTGACAATGCCTGAAATGTTGATGGAAAACGGGATCATCACCGGGGCGGAACGCAGCGGGAAATCTCCTTTGACAACCGGAACAGTATCACGGCGGATGTAGTAACACGCCAGATACAACTTGCCGTTGAGGATCCACGGACGGATGACAAAGTTGGGATCGCTGCAGATGAACGGACGGCTGATACCGACTGCGGAAATCATTTTCTGAAGAGAAACAAATCCTTTACCGGTATTGTTGTATTCACGACCGGAGGGATAACCGCAGATGACAAGATTTCCCTTTCCGACACGGGTGGTGGTCATTGCGGCAGAACCGTCATTGCAGCGGAGAAGCACACGGGTTTCTTCCGGGAAAAGGATTTCAAGTTTTTCGGGAGAAAACATATCAAAATCGCTGTCAACAGTCTTTTTGGCACGGACGCCCGCCAGTTCAAGCAGAAAATCTTTTCTGTGACCGTATTCGTCAAAACGTCCTGATTCGGGAGAGGCGATCACGGTACCGCCGCGCTGCATGAAACGCAAGAGAGAATCAAAGAGTTTGCGGTTCATGTATTCAACGGCGGGAACGATCAAATAACGGCATTCAGCGGGGAGTTTCCCCTCCCAGACAGCCTGTTCATCAATGCCGCGGGCAGGAATGTGCAACGCCTTGAAGGCTTCGTTGAGTCCGGTCATGCAGGTATAGGAACGGTCATCTTCAACACCGGGCCAGGAGGTATGCCTACGGGTGGTTGGGGAATAAACAAAACGGACTTCCGGTTCCATACGATTGCCGTCAAGGAAAAATTGTCTTGCAGCATTGAGTTCTCTTGCCGTATTGCGCAGAGCCAATCCCTCGGGCTGAATGTTGCCGTTGGGCGTAATCAGCGGGGTATGAGTCCAGTTGGAACGGGTCTGAACGCCGCCCATAAAGGTATGCCAGCTGATGGTGCCGCAGTTGGCTTCGTTCCAGAGGAATTCGCGCATGCGGTTCATATTGGCAACGCGGCTGCCGGCGGGGAAGTAGAATCCCGCCCATTCGGGGTTGACGTGTTTTTTACCGAAAGCGGCAATGTCATAGGTCATAACCTCTTTGCGGGGATTGGTGCAGCTTTCAAAACTTGCCGGATTCAGCCATTTTCCGGTTTCATAAAAATTGATACCGTTGGCGGGATGCTTGGGCTGCAGGTGATAAGAGCCGTAGAGCCACTGTCTTTTGGAGGGGGCATACTTTTTGATCATATTCACCCAGCGGGCAAGTTCATTTTCCTGCCGGTAAATTTCACGGTAGCGGGTCCAATCCTCCCAGAGGGCGTGTTCGGTCTGAGTTTCGGGACGCTTCAGGGGAAGAACAATCTGCTCAAAAGAAGTGTACTTGGCATTGTATTCCTTATTCAATGCGGAGATCTTTTTGTATTTTCCGGCGAGGTATTTGCGGAACAGGTTCTGCATATATTCTCCCCAGAGCGACCACTGGAAATCGCGTTCATCTCCGTGGATAACGGCGCAGATACCGGGACTTTTTTCGGCGGCTTCGAGATTGCGGATAACAGCGGGATCAATATTGGGAGCCGACTTCTGCCAAACTCTTGCACGCACCTTTTTAACGGTTCCAGAGGCGGGATTGAAAACACCGGACGGAACAAATTTTTTATCAGGATGACTCCGGTGCATGGGAATTGCAATATAAGTGGTCATCAAGCCGTAACGCTTGCTGAGTTTCTCAAACATTTTCCAGTCGGGCGCATTGATACGGGCAATCTGAACACCCAGATCACGGACTTTTTTCCAGTTGGGGTTGTCAACGTGCCAGGGACCGAAGTTTGAAGTCATGAAGGTAAAGTTTTTATAGGGGTGCTTTGCATTGCCCAAATCGCGGGGCAGAATATATTTTTTGAGCGGCACGACCTCTTTTTTGAGGGCAGCAGCAGCTTTTTTCAAAGAAGAAGTAAGAGTTGCAAGCAATCCGGCAGGAATGGTTTTGCGGCGGTCTTTGACCAGCATCAAACCATCAAACCGGTTGTTGAGGGCGGCAAACTCTTTACTCAGGGTTTTTAAGCGGACAAGTTGGGGATCATGCTTGCCGGAAACAAAATTTTCAACCGCCAGACGACGCAGGGCGGCATCCAAATCGGCATAAGCAAGGTTGTAATCCTGCATGGCTTTTTCGAGGACATGGACACGCTTGATGTAACTTTTCGGGAAACTGCCCGGCAGGGGACTCTTTGCAAGTTTCACGATTTCGCGGATGGTCTTTTCGCCTTCAGGAGAATCCAGCAATATTCTGCCGGTCTGTCCCATGACAACGAGCGTGGCTCCGAACATATCCGGACGGAATTTGCGGAAAATAAATCCGTCTCCGGCGCGGTCTTCAGCAGACTTTCCCGCCATGGGGAAAGAGGGATAATTTTTTCCGCCGGGAGCAGAAAACTGATACAGCGGGTGAAAGACATCCAGCGCATTATCTCCCTGCGTTCCCATCGGACGCAAACGGGCAAGCAGCATTTTCTTTGCCGGAGGCATGATTTTTACCGGCAACGCACTCTTTTTGAATGCGGGATTGAGAAAAAGCGGCGTTTTAAATTCACGCATATAGTGCGGTGCATAACTCTGCGCATAATTGGGCCAGCCGAAAAGAGAGAAAAATTCAAACCAGCGGTTGGCTCTGCTTTCATCATAAATGAAACCTGCAGGCGCAACGATCCAGCGGCCATTGACAAAAGACAGCGGTCCGCCGTGATCCAAACCGTACTTTTCGTTGAAATCAAGAGCTGCGGCATTCCGGATTTTGGGACGTTTGGCAGAGGGAGACGGCAGAGGCTGCTGCAAATCTCCGCAGATAATGACCGTTCCGCCCCGGGTCATCAACTGATGAACAGCGGCTTCCGCCGCCGCAGGCACATAACCGCCGTGCGGAAAAATAACAGTATCAAAATCTTTCAACTTTGACAACTCTTTTAAACGCAGGATTTTTCCGCCGAGGACTTTGCTGTAAAACTCAGCACTCCGTTTGGAGGCATTGGGAAATCCCGGTTCATCAAAAACGGCGATTTTCGGCGCTCCCGCAAGGGAGAACAACAAAATGCCGGTAAGAAACAATAAAAATTTTTTCATATAAACTGTACCAGATTATTTAAATTGAAACTTTTTCAGACTTTCCAGATATTTTCCCCCGTTGGCTTTAAGGTCTTCGTAAAGAGTTTCAGCGTCTTTGTGTCCGGAGGGAATACCCATGAGGATAAAGCGGCAGTCGCTTTTTTTCATGGAAAACCGGGCAACGATCAGAAGTCTTTTGGCTCCGCCGGTAACTTCACCGGATTTCACCTCAGCCGGATCGAGAATCACCACGGGAATACCGCGTTTGTTGACTTCTCCGTCATAGAGCATGAACCAGGATTCGCCCTGCGTGATATATTTTCCGTCATTGAGAAAATGATTGACTTTTGAACTTGAAACATAGGATTTCATTTCAGATTTTCTTTTGGCAAGAAATCCGGGCATTCCCAGAAATCCCAGTTTGACATTTTTTGCGCCGGGCGCGCTCACATGACAGTAAATTCTGTCGCTGCCTTCGGGGAAAGTCATTTTCAATACGGCTTCGGTCCAGGTGAAAGTCAGCGTATCGCCCTTGCGGTCGATTTTTGCAGGCGTATTCAAAGTTTTTCCGTTAACAAAAATGCGGAGACAACCGCTGTTGTACCAGCCGTAATTCAAACCGATTCCGGTACTGGAAGAAGAACGGTCGCCGACAGTTTTCACACCTTTGCGTTCAGAAATATTGTAGTCAATATTATATTTTACGGGCGCAGAATTGAGAATACGGAAATTATTGTATTCCCGATTGGCTTTTTTGTTTTGTTTGTGTTCAATATTCACTGCGCCGAAAGCACAAAATGCGGCGCAGACACACAGAAAAACGGTTGTTTTTTTCATATTGATTATTCACCCTTTTCAATCACTTACCACCAGGGCCAGCTCCACCACTCGGCTTTATCCCAAGTAGAACCGGTGGTACCGGGAATAACTTTGAACTTGCTGCGTTTGGCATATTCCGCATGACCATCCCAGAAACCGAGGTTAAGACCGTCTGAATGACGGAAACCGTCAAATTCAGCAAGATCTTCACTGCTTCTTGCAATTTGATAATGATGCTGCGGCGCATCTCCGACCAGAGCAATCCGCGCCGGACGATCAATTGTTTCAATTTTAACATACGCTCCGATAGAATCAATACTCCATGCTCTTTTTCCCGCACCATGGGTCGCCCTGTTCTGATACGCATTGTAGTATCCGCCGCCCGCCTTGGGAGAAATCATTTGACCGGAAATACCGATGTGAGTGGAGACATCATCTACTTTTTTCAATTCCAATCCTGAGGGACAAGCAAGAAGCGAAGATGAACTCGGCGTGCCTGAACCATTTTTGTCTTTGGGAATATATCCAAGCTCATCACGCATAAAAGCAACCCAGTTGACTTTGGTACTGCCGCCTTTAAATTTCTGGTAATAATGCGCCGGAGCAAATCCTTTGAAGTCCATGGCATAGTTCTGAAAAGCCATGCTGACCTGCTTGACATTATTTTCGCACTTGATTCTTTTTGCCGTTTCACGCGCCTGCTGCAAAGCCGGCATCAGCATTGACGCCAGAATTGCAATGATTGCAATGACAACAAGAAGTTCAATCAAGGTGAAGTCCGGCTTCACCCGCCTGCAGGCGGTCATTTTCGGAAAAAACATATTCAACACTTTACACGCTCCTTATGTTAAATGAATTTGATAAATCCGTTGGCATCATATTGAAAACGTATCTGCCTTGCTTCGGCAGCAGAAATATCAGAGGCAATACACAACGCATTGCTCAGATATCCGGCATAGGCATCCTGATTCGGACGGTATGACGGATCTTTCATCATATCAAGAAGCGTCATTGCGTGCTTTCTGTCACCGCCGTTATGTCCGGTTTCGGTGACGGGGATATCAATGATTTCGCTTTCTCCGGTTGCCGTATCGCAGACGCCGATCTGATTTTCGTCGATATTGCCCCAGACTCTGCCGCGCGTTCCGATGATGTGGATGTTGCGTCCGGCACGTTTGCCGCGGCAGTTGAAAGCTAAAGTAAAATTGGCAAGCACGCCGTTGGAGTACAGAATGGAAACGACCTGATTGTCGGCGACATCTTTGTCAATATTGAAAATACATTGCGACATACTGTCATCAAGCGTTTTCTGCAAGGTTGAATCTCCGGCGGCTTCGCTGAAAGGCGGTTCACGGAAGTACAGACAGGAATCCTTGACTTTGCAGTCAGCACATTTTTTCGGCAGATTGGGGTTGGGACGGAACAAAAGAGAACCGCCGAAAGAGTTGACTGCAATGGGACGTCCGCCTGCGAACTGATGTGACCCCAAAAACTTGGACGGTTAAATGACTGAAAAATGAGTTCTGTATTCTACAGGACTCATACCGTTTAATGTCAAAGATATCCTTTCATTGTTAAAATAGCAAATGTATTCTTCAAGT
>SUVX01000117.1 GCA_015061725.1 Lentisphaerota bacterium | reverse complement strand
CATATCTGGCAAAGACTGAAAAGATTGCTGTTGCAGAGGGGTTAACCGTTGCATCCATTGAAATTTCCAATATCGTGTATTACTACCCTCTGGTGAATGGTATTGGCAACTTTTTGAAAAAGCCGATGGTAAAAATCGTTAAGGATTTGTCACGGATGCAGATCGTTGAACAAGGCATCCGGGATTTCTTTGCCAACTATAAAGACACCGTTTATCCTGACGGAACGTGTGCCAAACTTGGAATTTACTGTGGTCTTATTGAAACCCTCGAAACAGAAGTTTATCCATTGGCAGCAAAACTTGCCGAAGAGTACGGATTGAATGCCTCGGAGGTGATTCTGCGTTATCACGGAGGCAATAAGATTTATCCTAAACCGGCAGACAGCGATCTTGAGTTTGCCAGTTTGGATAAACCGTTTTCAAAAATCAGAATCATCTTGCTTGCTCAAATCGGCAAAGAGGGATGGGACTGCCGCAGTTTGACCGGGATAATTCTTTCTCAAGAAGGTGATTGTCCGACCAATATGGTGTTGCAAACCTCCTGCCGTTGTTTGCGGCAAGTGCAGAAAAATGCAGTTGAAACCGCATTGATTTGCCTGAATGACAGCAATGCTGAAGCTTTGAATAAACAGCTGGAGCAACAGCATCATATTTCAATATCCGAATTTGAGCGTGGTTCATCGGTACAGCTGACTGAATTGAAACGGTTTGACCGCACCAAACATCTGCAGCTGCCTCCGGTAAAATTTTATCAACTGTGGGTGAAACATCAGGAATTGATAGTTGATGAAGGACGGGACACCGTTCAAGAGTTATCCTCTGCAGCAGATAATACCAAGCATTACGGTTCTATTACTTCCGCTGAAATGAAAGATCATTTAGTAGATGCCGGTATTGCGACGCAAGTCACAGGAAGCAATCATACTGTTGCAAACTACAACTCCTGGCTTTACAGTATAGCCAAAGGGAGTTTCGGACCGATTGCAGAGTTTATGAATCTGCTGCAGCCGCACGATGCAATACTGCGGCAACTCTTCAAACAAATTACTGTTGTAGAGAATGGCATTGTTTATTTCAGTCCTGAATATCGTATTGACTTGATCAATGCCAATATCCGCAAGGCGTTTTATGCCAGACGGACTTTCAAAAGCAGAGAAGAGTTGATTCCGGAAGATGCCAAACTTTTAAAAGTGGAAAGTTTCACCTCTTCGGTTAGTACAGATACTCCGGGAAAATTCTACCCCGATCAGTCAGCAGTCCAACGAATCATTGATGCTGACGCCGGTAAAGGTTTGTCGGAAGAACAGCAGAAAACGATTGCCATGCTTGAAAGTATCGGACAAAAGGCAATGGCGGATAAGTTGCGTAATGAAATTGATGTTCCGCCGCATAAAGACCAATCTTACCACTATCTGCCATACCGGACAGACAGCAGTTTTGAACAGAAATTTTTGCAGGAAGTTTTGTTGCTTGATTGCTTCAATAACTTGAATCTGGAAGTTTACTATAATGGTGACCGAGCTTTGACCGGATTCAAAATTCGCTGTTATAAAAAAGCCAAATCATTCTGGAAGTATATCGGAATGTACACGCCTGACTTCCTGATTATTCAGCGTAAAGATGAAGAAATCCACCGTGCTATCATTGTTGAGACCAAAGGCAAAATCTATGCTAATGACCCGACATTCCAAGATAAAAAAGCGTTTGTGCAGAATTCCTTTTTGCAGAAAAACAATGAAGCTTTCAAGTACTCCCGTTTTGAGTACCTTTACTTGGAAGATTCTGAATCAGAGCAAGAGCGGATAAACAAAACTGCGGCAGCTATAAAAGATTTCTTTGAGGAGGCAAATAATGAGTGATAATAAAATTTCCGTTATCCCAGATGTGATAGAACCTTTATCTCATGCGGTCCAAGAGAACATCCCAGAAACAGCAAAGGAAACTGATGGTGCATTATCCACATTAGTTGGATTTTTTAACAATGTAGTTCTCCATCCTATAAAAAAAGCGAACTTGACTTACAAATATAAATTGGAAAATTTTGAAAAAGATTTGAAAGAGAAAACAAAGCATATTCCACCTGAAAATTTACAGGAGCCTCCGGTAATGATTTCAGGACCAACTCTTGAAGCATTACGATATGCCTACGATGAAAAAGAGTTACGAGAAATGTACGAAAATCTACTTGCATCTGCAATGGATAATAGAATTTCTACACAAGTTCATCCCGCATTTGTTGATGCCATTAAGCAAATGACACCTGTGGAAGCAAAGATTATTGATGCCATTGTACAAAATAATAACCAAGTGAGATGTGCCTGTATTACGTTTAAACTAAAAGATACTCATCTGTTTTATGTCAAGGCAATGCCAGACTATTTTGTAAATGAATTATACACATTGGGAGATCCTTTTATTATATCTGCATCCTTAAAAAACTTAGAGCGATTGGGATTTATAACAATAAGCTTATTAGGGTTTGAAGGTCAAAGTTACGAAGACTTTAAAACTCATCCATATGTGTTAGAGCGTAAGAGTATGTTTAATAAATTTAATCAAGAATTTGAAATTTCGGTAAATAAACAAGCTATTCAATTAAACAATTATGGTTCTTTATTTGCTGAAATTTGTTTATCAAAGGGAAAATAATTATGCCGATCAAATATATTCCGTTCTTTCCGGAGCCGATCGAAGGTCAGGCTTTGCTGGATAACTTCAAACGTACTCTGCGATACAAAGGGGCGTATGAGGTTACGGGTAAACTTAAACGCGGTATGCCGCTGTATGAAATGGAAAAACAGGAAACCATCGGTACCAATCATGACGGTAATATGGTTATCCGGGGCGAATGTGTTTCTGCCTGTGCTTATTTGAAAGAGCAGGGAATAACTGTTGACCTTGTTTATATCGACCCCCCATTTGCCAGCGGAGCTGACTATGCCAAAAAGATTTATATCCGCCGTAATCCCAAAGTCGCCGAAGCCATTGCCAAAGCGGAAGAAGAATTAGAGAGCGAAGATTTTAAAGCCTTTGAAGAAACTATGTACGGCGATGTCTGGGATAAAGAAAAGTATCTCAACTGGATGTATGAAAACCTTTGCGCCATCAAGTCCGTTATGAGTGAAACTGCCAGTATTTATGTTCATTTGGATTGGCACATCGGACATTATGTAAAAATTCTTCTGGATGAAATTTTCGGAGAAGATAATTTCCGAAATGAAATAATATGGCGGTATCCTAATAAAATGAGTGGTGCCGCCGATAGTCACAATTTTGTAAGAACTCATGATACATTGTTTCTTTATTCAAAATCCGATGATTCTGTTTATAATGTCGTAAAAGAAATGCGCGACACTCCAGTAAAGCAAAGCAAACGGATCAAGGTTGACGGAAAAAATATGCGTGCTCGTGATTCAGAAGGCAATATGCTTTATGAAATGTCATACGACAAAAAAGTAAACGATGTATGGGATATTCCCTATATTGCATCCACCGATTCACAGCGAACTGACTATGCCACTCAAAAACCGGAAGCTCTTTTGGAACGTATTATAAAAGCCAGTTCCAATGAAAATATGCTGATTGCTGACTTTTTCGGCGGCAGCGGTGTCGCAGCAGCGGTTGCAAATAAGTTGGGACGACGTTTCATTCATTGCGATATCGGCATCAATTCCATTCAAACCACCCGTGACCGATTGTTGGCTGACAAGGCTGAATTTGATGTATTGGAAATCAAAGACGGAGTTTCTCTTTACCGTAATCCGCAGCAGACAATGGATAAAATCAAATCTCTGATTCCCGGACTGCGTAACGAGGATTCTCTGGATTCATTCTGGGAAGGGGCGATTTTTGACAGCAAACTTGGCATGGTTCCCGTATATGTGCCGAATTTGATGGACAGCAGCACCAAATTGCTGGATGTGGTTTTGATGAACCGCATTATCAATGTGGCAATTCCCGATCTTGACAATACCGTTAAAAAAGTTATCGTTTACTATGTTGATATTTCTGATCCTGAAGAAATCAGAAACTTTATCAAAAATGATACCACCACCGATAAAGAAATTGAGTTGCGGGATCTGAAAGAGGTTCTGGATGATGTCGTAGCCGAAGATTACGCCGAATTTTCCTGTCAGCAAATGCAGGATGGATTATTTGCCGGATACCGCATCGAAATCAACAAATTTGCCAGCGACCGGGTTTATGACAAAATCCATGCCTATAACGAAAAAGGTTTTGCCAACACTAACGAAAAGAAAAAATTCACACCAATTACCATCAGCGATACCGGCTTGGAACTCATTGAATTTCTCTCCGTTGACTGTACTTCTGCCGATGGCATTTGGCACTCCGACAGCGAAATCAAAATCGACAAACTCGGTTACGTTATCCGCAACGGCGTAAAAGCCAAAGAATTCTGGGATGGTACAATAACCAGCGACAAACAGCCGTTGCGCTTGAAAATCCGCAACATATGCGGTGACGAAACCGTGTGGTCATTAGATTTGTATCTATTGCAGGGCGAAGCGTTATGACCAAAATATCCATCCGTTTTTTTAATTACCGGGAAGTCCTGCGATTTGGGATGAAACCCCTTTTCAAATAGTTCTTTTCTACTGTTGCAACATAAAACCCCCACCCTGTTTTGTCACATTCAGGATGGGGGTATATTGCGTTTTGCAGGTTTTTTCCGGCTCAACGGATAGTTTTACTTGGCAAAAAACTCCGGCTCTATTTCACTTTTTAACGCTTCAAAGAGCTCGTCGGTCATCGATTTTATCTCATCCAGTCCGAGCTTGCTTGATGTATTCGGATCCATGGCTATCGCGCGGAATATCATGTTCCGATCATGATTCAAGGCTCCCTCAGCTCCAAGCATTTGGACATTTATCATCTGACGGTTGAGGGCAGCAAGCTGCTCCGGATAGTGTTCCACGCGGCACGGCTGGATTCCTCCACCTGAAACGAGGCAGGGTACTTCTACGCTGCACTCCGGAGGAAGGCTGGATATCAGATTTCCGTTCATCACGTTCAAGTTCGCCTCCATGGGAGAGTCGCAGGTAATGGCGTGGATAAGCTGGATTCCATACTCGTAGCTCGACTCTTTCTCGACCTTCTGTTTTCCGGCCCGCATATCCTCAACAAAGCGGAAAACCCTCTGCCGCATTTTACGGACACACTCAAGCGCTGCTCCGCTGACTCCTGCACTCATGGCGTTCCAGTCGATTCCCTCGTCGTTGACTTTGGGAAAATCATTGCTGCAAAACTTCTCTATCAAATCCTGACGCTTTCTGAAAAACTGCACATATTCGCTTCCGTGACCGCTGCTCTCGGTCTGGAAATATCCGAAATGACGCATGATCTCAAATCGGACTTTGTCCTGCTTGTATATTTCAGGCTTGTCCAGACAGTTGAAAAGCTCCGGATAGAGTGATTTTCCGTTGGCTTCAAACTTGAGCATGAACGCCTGATGGTTGATTCCGGCGCAGAGGAAACGCAGGTCTTTGCGGTCGATTCCAAGAAAGCCGCAGAGACGCTTTGCGGTGTGCTGAACGCTGTGGCAGAGTCCGATAACTTTGACGCGCTTCGCCCTGCGGGAAAGGGCTATCGTATTCATCGACATCGGGTTGACATAGTTGAAAAGATATGCATCCGGGCAAATTTGCTCCATGGCGTCGAGCACCTCGAAAAGCGCTTTGAGGGTACGGAGACCGCGGAAAACTCCTCCGGGACCGACAGTGTCTCCCACGACCTGATCCACTCCGTATTTCAACGGAATAGTGTATTCGAGTTCCTGATGGCAAAGATCTCCGCAGCGAAACACCGTGAGAACGAATGCCGCATCTTGGAGAGCCGTCTTCAGATCGGTTGTCGCTGAGCGGGTGTAAGAGACTCCGAGAGCTTCAGCCACGATGTCGGCAGCTTCTACTGCAATATCAAGCCTTTCCTGATCGATATCCATAAGAGATATCTCGTAGCTGTTTCTCAAAGAGTCATCGAGCAGGAAATCCCGGACAAAATTCTGTGAAAAAGTGACTCCGCCGGCACCGACGATAACGATTTTTTTCATTTTTACCTCCAATTTTATTGATTTTTTGTTGTTTATGAGATATACTATATATCATGTTTTCAGTATTGTAAATAGGATTATTGTGGAAATAATTGGACAAATGGTGCAAAAACGTCCCATGCACATAAGAAGCAGCTGGTGCCGTCCTCAGGTGGATGAGCTGCCGCAGTTGAGCCTTCCGTTCTACCCCCGTTCGGTCGGACATTTTGCTGTTGCAGGAACCTATTCAGAAGAAGTTCCTGCCGGAGTAAAACCATTCGTGCAACTCTACTGGGTGATTTCCGGAGAGCTCGAATTCGTATTTGACGGCACCCGGTACAAATTGGGAGCCGGAGACGTCTGCTACCGGCTTCCGGGAGAGCCGCATATCCACAGACTGCTTTCCGGGCAGGCGGAATACCGCTGGCTCACGTTCGACGGAAAAGGGGCACAGGAATTTATCGAATCATTTGGATTTCCGCGTACAGGATGGCACGGAGGGCAGTGTCCAGACGAACTGTTTATAGAGTATGAGGACAGATTGCACGAAATGACACCGCATTGCCTGCGCCGCATGTGCTCAATAATAACCGAAGTGATCTGCCGGGCTGGAACTGCTGAAGGAAACGAAGACGCCTCGTTGACGCTGTTTCGCAGGGCAGTGGCCATCTGCCGGAAAAACTTCCAGACAGCAGACTTCAACGTAAACCGACTGGCAAAAATACTGCAAATAAACCGTTCGACGGTGAACCGTCACTTTATCCGTCACATGGGAATTTCAGCCGGAAAATACCTGGAACAACTTAAAATACAATATGCTTCCACGCAGTTGCAATCCACCTCAAAAACGCTGTCAGAAATAGCAGAAATGAGCGGTCTCCACGACGCAGCATACCTGTGCCGCATAATAAAAAAACACTACGGAACGACTCCGTCAAAACTGCGTAAATAAGCAGCACTGTTTTTTGATACGCGATCTTTCCGTGTTCCAGATCAATTGTCGTTTAAAATGTGGAAAACCGAGTTATTTACGATATAAAGTCGAAAAAAAACTCAAAAACACTTGCATTTAACAAAAAACGCACTATATTATGTAAAAGCAAACGTTGCGGGGTGGAGCAGTGGTAGCTCGTCAGGCTCATAACCTGAAGGCCAGAGGTTCGATTCCTCTCCCCGCTACCATGATCTAACAGGAACTTGCCAAGTGTAAGTTCCTTTTTTTATGCTCAAATTAAGGAAGTTGCAGCAGAAACGTCTTGGTTTTCCACGCTGCCTTTGTTGTTTTGAATGATCCTCTGTTAATGTCGAAAACCGGGAAATCTACCGCCTTTTGTGTTCAATCTGTGTGCAAAATGTGTGCAAAATTCCCGCCTTGACATTAA
>SUVX01000116.1 GCA_015061725.1 Lentisphaerota bacterium | reverse complement strand
GCTCCAACATATCTAAAATAACACGAATTTTAAATTCTGCACTATAACAGTACACTGTTTTTGCTCTTTTTTTCATAAAAAAATGCACCCTTTTAGTTGTGTCCAACTTTTGGGGTGCACATCAAGGCGAAGACGGGCGCCCCCTTCTTGTCAGACAGGTCTGACACAAGCGTCACGCCATCGCAGACAGCATACCGCCGCAGCCCATCAAGCAAGCAAAGCACACCCAACGGTAACTCTTTATGCCAAAATTCACTTTTGCGGGTCAATTACACCATCACAAAATACCCTGCTTTTTTTGAAAAAGGATAGGGGGTCCGGGGGGAAGGGAAAAACTTTTTTTCACATGGAAAAAAAGTTTTTCCCTTCCCCCCGGTTCCCTCAGCCTTCATCAAGACAAAGAGAGGGTGATTTCTTCGGGGGAAAGGTCGCGCCATTTGCCGCAGGGGAGATCACCGAGCAGGAGATTTCCGACGGAAATACGGCAGAGGCGTTTGACGTCGGCTCCGCAGAAGGCTGCCATGCGGCGGATTTCGCGGTTGCGTCCTTCGTTAAGGGTGAACTCATAAAGTTTGTCGCCGATCTTCCGGATGCTGTCGGGTTTGAGAATTTCATCCCGGTCTGAAATACCCTGTAAAAGGGTTTGAATCTGTGTGGGAGATAATTCCTTATCCAGACGGACGTGGTAACGTTTGCGGATATTGAAAGAGGGATGACCGAGGGTATTGATATATTCTCCGTCATTTGAAAAAATAATCAACCCTTCGCTGTCCTTATCAAGTCTTCCGGCGGAAACGAGTCTTTCGGGAACATCGATCAAATCGACGGCAAGTTTTTTTGCGTGACTGTCGGCATTGCTGCAGGTGTATCCGCGGGGTTTGTGGAGCATGATATAACGCTTGACACTTTCAGGAATGACGGATTTTCCGTCAACCGTCACTTTGTCGTCATTTTTTATCCGGAGTGACGGATCACTGACAACAACACCGTTGACGGCGACTTTCCCCGCCTTTACAAGCTCAAGAGCGCCCCGGCGTGAGGCGACACCGCAGGAGGCAAGATATTTGGCGATGACGGGAAGTGACGGATTATTTATCATTTTCCTGAAGCGAGCAGATATTGCAGTGACGGCAGTCCAGACCGGTCGGCGGCACATACAGTTTGCCCGCTTTGAGGGCAGCGCGGGCTTTGAGATGATTGCGGATTGCCAGGATTACGCCGACGATGATAAAAGCGCCGGGCGCGGAGGTCGGGAGCAGAAAATCCGTTGTCCATGCGGTGATGACTTTGACTCCGAAAACCGAACCGCTGCCCGCAAATTCACGGATCATGCCAAGACAGGTCAGAGTCAGGGTGAATCCCAATCCCATACCCAAACCGTCAAAGATGGAGCGCAGGGGATTGTTTTTGCTTGCAAAGGCTTCGGCTCTTCCCAACACGATACAGTTGACGACAATCAGCGGAATAAAGATTCCCAACGCCGCATAGAGTGCCGCAGGCGCATAGGCTTGCAGAAGAAAATCCACAACAGTTACAAACGTGGCAATGACCACGATGTAAACGGGGATACGGATTTTTCGCGGCACGATACCGCTGATACAACTGATGACAAAGTTGCTGCCGACAAGGACAAATGTGGTTGCAAGTCCCATCCCGGCACCGTTGGCGGCGCCGGTCGTAAGGGCAAGCGTCGGACAGGTTCCCAGCAGCAGGACGAGGACGGGATTCTCTTTCCAGATACCGTTGAACAGAATATTCAGAAGATTTTTCATTTGGCACCTCCGAACGAGGCAATAATTTTTTTGCGGTATTTTTTGAATGTGAGGGCAATTTCAGAAGCGGACTGCGCCAGAGCGCGGCTGGTGACTGTTGCGCCGGTGGCGTACAAAGCCGTGCCGCCGTCTTTGGTGATTTTCCACCCCCCCGCAGGAACGCTCTTTCCGGCATACTGATCCAGATATTTGTTGGGGGCAAGACCGGCGGGAGCAGATTCCGTCAGATTGAAGATCGTCTTTTTGTGTTCACGTTTGCAAAGTTCAGCACCCAGTCCCGGGGTTTCGTGCTGTTCGGTAATTAAAACGGCACGGATTTTTCCATCCGGTTCAACTCCGGCGAGCATGGAAATATTGCCTGCATAGCCTGCGGGATTCGTCAGCAGTACGGCGTAACCGGCAACTTTGCCGTTCTTTCTTGCCTGACGGATAAAAACATCGTAACCTGCGGGACTTTTGAGTTTGCACACTTTGGCATTGATATCGTTGTCAAACTCAGGAAGCACCTGTTTCAACGCAGAAGTTTCTCTTGAAGCTTTTGCCTCGGCAATCGGACGGGCGGTCAGCGTGGAAACCACCGCAAGCACCAGCGCCGAAAGCACACCTGTAACGCCGAGAAAAATCCCCAGAACAACCAGATTTTCGTTGTCTTTGAGTTTCATTTTGCTGCCTCTTTTCTGTGTCTGTAACCGAAGGGACGATGACGGCTCCATTTGTCGATCAGAGGGACGAGGGCATTCATGAAAAGAATTGCAAAACTGACCCCCTCAGGATAATTTCCCCAGATACGGATGACACTTGTGATGACACCGCAGCCGAAAGCAAAGATGACACATCCCGTTCCCGTGATGGGACAGGTGACCATATCCGTTGCCATGAAAACGGCGGCGAACATCAGACCGCCCGTCACCAGATGAAACAACGGAGAGGGGGTCACTCCGGGACAGAAATAATTGACGATCCCCGTAATGATCGCAACCGTTCCCGCATAACACACTGGAACACGCCAGTTGATGAGATTGAATCCGATGAGAACCAGCGCGCCCAAAAGGATGGCAGGGATACAGACTTCACCGATGGAACCGCCTTTACAGCCCAGAAAGTACTCTTTGACAAGGGCGGGGGTATCCACTTTTTCAAAATTTTTCTGTGCGTAATAATCATTGCCTTTGATTTTAGGGGAAGCGCTGACAATGCTCAGGGGTGTCGCACAGGTGACCGCATCAACGGGGGTGCGGAATTCTTTCACATTTGGATAATTCTGATCCATGCCGCGGGGAACGGGAGACAACGTCATGATTCCCGGCAGGGCGATCAGAAGTCCGACACGGGCGACAACCGCGGGGTTGAAAGGGTTGTATCCCAGACCGCCGAAAACCTGCTTGCCGATCCAGATTGCCAGAATCGCACCGAGAAGCGGCACATAGAACGGCACTTCGGGCGGCATGTTCAATCCCAGAATCACACCGGTTACAGCGGCACTTCCGTCAAGAACCGTTGCCTTGACAGGCTTGCCCGCAACCTTGCACCAGAGCGCTTCGGCACCGATACAGAACACGGCGGTCAGAAAAATAACCCATGCGGCACGCCAGCCGAAATACCATATTCCGGCAGCAGCGGGAAAAATCAGGGCAAGCAGAACTTTGCCCATAATGTAAGATGTTCTGTCAGACGATGACAGGTGCGGCGAACTGCTGACGACCAGACTTTCTCCGGTGGGCAGCATGATTTCAGGTGTATTTTTATTTTCGTCCATCGTATTTTCCTTGAATTATTTTTTCATCTGCCGGCGGATTTCGGCTTTAGCCCGGCGGTTGTGCTGAACAAGCGGACGTTTTGCGGGGCAGACATAGGCACACGCACCGCACTCCAGACAGTCCATCACATGCTGTTTTTGGGCCAGATCAAATCTGTAACTTTCCACCGCCGCTGCAATCGCACAGGGCAGAAGGCGCATGGGACAGCCCTGCACACAGCGTCCGCAGCGGATGCAGTTGCCGCTTGTGTAATTGACCGCCTGTTCGCGTGAAAGCAGCAATATGCCGCTGGTGCTTTTTGCAACAGGTACGTCAAAAGAGGTCTGAGAGATCCCCATCATCGGACCGCCCAGAATCAGTTTACCCGGTTCTTCAGTTACGCCCTCAGCCAGACGGATGGCTTCAATGACAGGCGTTCCGATCCGCAGTTTCCAGTTGCCCGGCTTTTTGATGACACGTCCGGTAACGGTGGCAATGCGTTCAATCAGCGGAAGTCCCCCAATCACCGCACGGGCAACAGCTGAGGCGGTTCCGGCATTCTGAACCACACAACGGGCATCCATCGGCAGACCGCCGGAGGGAACCTGACGTCCTGTAATGGCATCTATCAACTGCTTTTCGCTGCCCTGGGGATACTGGACTTTAAGCGGTACGATTTTCACGCCGTAGGGTTCAGCTTTTTCCTGAAGAACGCTCATGGCATTGATTTTATTGACTTCAATACCGATAAAAATGCGGTCGGTTCCGAGAATCTTTCCCATAATGGCAGCCCCTGCCAGAACGGACTCGGGGTCTTCAAGCATCAGACGGTGATCGGCGGTTAAAAACGGCTCACACTCCGCACCGTTGAGAATCAGGGTATCGACCTGTTTTTCCGGCGGCGGAGAGAGTTTGACGTGCGTGGGAAATGATGCGCCTCCCATGCCGACAATACCACATTCGGCAATACGGTCAAGCAAAGTTTTGGCATCGGCATTTTTCCAGTCAATTGACGGCAGGGGCGGTAAGGCTTCATCCAGTCCGTCAGAAATGATTTCAACGGCTTTCACGGGAACGCCCGCAGGACCGGGAACGTCAATGATCGCCCGCACTTCTCCGCTGGTGGGACTGTGCAAATTGGCAGAAACAAATCCGTCCGCCCGGGCAAGCAGCTGATATTTTTTGACCTTATCACCGGGATTTACAACAAGTTGTGGACTCTTCCCGGCATTCTGGGCAACGGTAACGGTATAACGCTCCAGAAGCGGCGCCGTCTGAACCGGAAACGCTTCGGATAATTCTTTGCCGTGACAAACGGGGTGGATACCGTTTTTGAACGTCATAACACTGCGTGAACTTTTATTCATTTTATGGAATACTCCGGATCAATAGTCTCAATTTCCTGATGGCGGGCGGCAGTCAGCAGCGCCCCGGTGGGACACTTGACAACTTCAATATCTTCAGGCGTCGGCAGTACCCCTGCATCATAACGGACACGGGCAAGGAATCCCTCCACTTTGAACTTTTCAGGAAAAGTCTTTTCACACTTGCGGCAGCCGAGACAGGGAACTTTACAGTTTTTGCGTTTTTCAGGTCCCTTTTCAGGAGAGTTGCAGTAAACATGTACCGGACTGCCCACAGGAACCAGCTCGATCACGCCCCGGGGACAGGCCGCCGCACATCTGCCGCATCCGACACAGAGTTCCGCATGGACCAGTGCCAGATTGTTGACGATTTCAATCGCGCCGAAAGGACATACCGCCGCACAACTGCCCATACCGACACAACCGTAACGGCAGCCTTTGGGACCTCCGGCAACCAGACTTGCCGAAGCACAGTCCAGCACGCCGTTGTAATTGACAGTCCGGGCGACCTGGTGTTTATCTCCGCCGCAGCGGACAACGGCACACTTTTTGAATCCCTCACCTGCATCAATGCCGAGAGCCAATGCGATCGCCGTGATCTGCTCCTTGCTTGAAACAGGACATTTCCCCGGCGCATTTTCGCCGCTCACGATACTTTTGGCAAAATCCGCACATCCCGCTTTGCCGCAGCCGCCGCAGTTGGCGCCCGGAAGCAGCTCCGTCACCAGTTCCACACGGGAATCGGATTCCACTTTAAACAGTTTGGCAAAAAAGCCGATCACCAGTCCGAGGAGCAATCCCAGACACCCCATCGTGATAACGGCAATCAGTACAAGATGAAGCATAAGTCCTCCTCAGCACAATCCCGAAAATCCGATGAACGCCATCGCGAGGATTCCCGCCGTGATAAGCGCAATGGGCGTTCCGGCAAACGCCCGCGGCGGCGCTGCCAGATCCAGTCTTTCACGCAAACTTGAAAACAATACAAGCGCAAGCGCAAATCCCACACCCGAAAAACAGCCGAAAAGCGTGGCATCAAGCACACTTCTGCCGCTGTTGGCATTGATCGTCGCCGCTCCCAGTACCGCACAGTTGGTGGTAATCAGCGGCAGATAAATCCCCAATGCCTGATAGAGTTTGGGACTTAATTTCTGCAACGATATTTCAATGATCTGCACCAGTGCAGCAATAACGAGGATGAAAAGCAATACCTGCAGAAACTGCAGATTATAAACTTTTCCGCCGATTTCAATATGCAGAAGATATTTATATATGACCGCCGTGATCGCTGACGCAAGAGTCATAACAGTTATAACGGCACCCGACATACCCAGCGCCGTACTCAGCTTTTTTGAAACGCCGAGAAACGGACAGATTCCGAGAAAGCGGGACAATACAAAGTTGTAAACCAGTATTGCTCCGACTGCAAGTTCAAAATATTTCACTGTATGGTTCCTGTATAATTGATTCTTTTTCTCACCGGAAAAACTCCGGACTTGGGAAATAATATAACATAAAGAACATTGTATTTCAAATAAAGAAAACAAAAAATTTTTCTTCTGTCTTGACAGAAAGAGTTTTGTCCTGTATGGTATGTAACAGCAGATTATTTTCAAACAGGATTTTTTATGCGGACAAGATTAAAAGATATTGCTCAGAGACTCGGGTGTTCTCTTCAGACTGTTTCTCTGGTCATGAACGGCAAATACCACGGCAGAGTGACCGAATCCCGTGCACAGGCAGTGCGCGAAATGGCAGAAAAGATGGGTTATGTGGCGAATTTTTCAGCCAGCTGCCTGCGGGGCAAACGCTCTCACGCCATCGGTGTCATCCAGCCGGCGGTTTCTCCCGGCGGTTTTCCCGACCTTGCCGCCACTGTTGCCAGACATCTCCAGAAGAGGGGCTATCAGGTCTACTTCTATATTCAGGATAACGACGGAACCAACCGCGAAGCAATCACCTCGTTGATCTGCCGGGGCGTGGAGGGCGTCATTCTGCTGGATTGTTACAATATCGTGCCGCCCGCCAATTACGGCTGTCCCGTCCTTGCCGTCGGCTCCATGGAAAAAAGCGAAATTTCTGTTGACAAGCGTTCCGGCTGCCGCAGCGCCGTCCGTCACCTGATGGAGCATCACGGACACAAAAAAATAGGTTTCATCACCAATGGTACCAAATTCAGCCTCAGCAGCGCTGAAAAACTTGAGGGCGTTAAACTGGGTCTTGCCGACGCCGGATTACCCTTTGATGAAAATGCCTGTGTGGATATAAGCTGTGTCACTGAATGTGAAGAAAAAATCAAAAAACTCGTTCTTCATGAAAAAGTAACGGCTTTCTGCTGTGCCAATGACTACGTCGCCGGAAGACTGATTTCATTTCTCACCCGCCGCGGTATAAAAGTTCCCGAAGACGTCGCAGTCGTCGGTTTTGACGGTCTTAATTTCGGAGAATTTGCTCAAGTTCCTCTTGCAACCATCGTTCAACCCTTTGAACTTCTCGGCAGACGCTCCGTTGAAATCATGCTTGAACGCATTGCCGGAAAAGAACCCTCAGGCAGCACCGAGTATCTTGCGCCCGTCTTCCGTCCGGGCCCCAGCTGCGGCTGTCCCCTGCCGCATGAACCCGTCCTCCCCATGGTGGAGTGGCTTGGTCTTACCTACGACCAGAGCGACCCCGTCTACGCCGGAGAACTCGCAGGCTTCGTCCCCCCGAATCAAACCCCCGATTTATGGAAGTGATATGGGAGTCGGGGGAGAGGGAAAACTTTTTTTCACGGGAAAAAAAGTTTTCCCTCTCCCCCGA
>SUVX01000027.1 GCA_015061725.1 Lentisphaerota bacterium | reverse complement strand
GAGATGGGAATCGGGGGGAGGAGAAAAACTTTTTTTCACGGGAAAAAAAGTTTTTCGCCTCCCCCCGAGCCCCCCTCCACTTTTCAAAAAAAGCGGCGTATTTGTTGTGAGGATAATTCAGTCTTACAGGGTGTTTTTGTTTTCACCGTCACCCCGAAGGGCATAGCAGTATCCGTTTGTATCCGTTATCGTCCGTTTTTGACAAAAATTTACAGGAGAAAAATAAATATGAAAAATTTGATTTTCAGCCTGCTTCTTGCAGGTGTTGTCACCGGCTGCGCCCACCGTCTGCCCGAAGACGAATTGCGTTTGACCGGAGAAAAAATGGAGCGTTTTCTGACCAACGACGCCATGACTCAGTCTGAGATGACCATCGCAAGTGAATATATGCTTCAACTGGCGAATATGGAAAAATACCTGATTGAGTACCGTATCTGGAATCAGCCCGGTTACGAAAAGATCGAAAAAGCCTTTATGGCTGACTGTGAAGCCTGGAATAAGCGCGCCGAAGCCGAAGCCAAAAAGCCGGGCGAATACGAAGGCGGCAGCATGGCGCCCTGCGATCACAACATACGCATGACTTACTTTGTCCGCAAACGCATCAAAGAACTCAGAACCAAATGGCAGAAAAAGTAATGGAAGTCAAAATCAAACTCGAAGTAGCGGAAAGTGAATAAGTATAATGAAAAACAGGGGAGTAGAAAAAGCTTTGAGAAGTTTTTTGTTCTCCCCTGATGCCTTATCTTTTTACAAAAATTTTCAGGTGGGTATATGAAAATTATTTCTCTGTTTTGTGAAATATTATTGATCTTTCCTCTTTTATTTCTCTATTTTTTATATTACGACTCCATGATGATGGATGATTTGTCCTGAAATACTGTATTATCCTTTTTTCATCCAATGTCATTGTTTCTATGCTGTTTTGTACCAAACGCCATAAGAACGGTATTTCATCTCTGTCCTTGCCCTTATTACAGCCTTTTGTACACGCATTGACAATCATAACATTTTTACCGGATAAAGCATTCAGCAAATTGCCTAAACGTTTTCTAAAAAAATTATCTCCGATATTTTTATCAGTCCATACTTTTTTGAATACATCGTATCTGAAATGTCGTGTGGCAACACCTAAAGAACATTGAAATGGTATAGCGTTCATTAAAATGAGATGATAATTACTGAAGTTCGGAAATATCTCTCCAATATATTTTACAATATTGCTACCTGTATCACCAGAATATTTACCGATTGCAGGTACTGAATTTTTACGTATATCGCCATGCTTATATTTTGACAATTGCTCAAAATGTTCAGAGATATGGGATGATTCCAGTATCGTGACTAATATATTCTCTGCATCTGGAATGTTTATAATGTCAGAAGTATTTTCGGTAAAAATATTTTTTCTTTTTGTCAGGTTAAAATAATCATTGCTTATATCTTCTATTCTACAAATATATTGATCCGGACACATATGATATGAATAATAATTGATTTTCTTGAGATCATATCCTTTGTCTTTTGCAGCTTTTTTGGCTGTTTCGTTAAAAATTTTTTCTTTTTCTGTCATAATTTTCTCCATATGAAGAACTGTCTATATTCAGTTTCCAAAATCCCAGTTGCGCCATTCCCAGGAAGATGTACCGAAATGTTTGGAAATGGCACTTTCAATTTCCCCGAGACGATAATTGTAATGCTGTTCAAAGTCACCGGTAATGCAACCGAGAGTAAACCCCAGACAATTGTCTGTCCAAACACTGTAATGCTGGTGATGTCCTATTTTGGCCCGGGCTCGTTTTGCGATTTCCGGATCTCCCAACGGTGTGTCTTTTGCAGTTGCTGCATAGTAGACATTTACCGCCATATTGGAACCATTTTTGCGTGCAAGAAAAGTTCCCGGACCGGTACAGATAATATTGCCGGAACCATCCAGATGAACGATCTTTCTGCCGATGGCAATTCCCGCATGCTCTGCCATGCCCCCGGCAAGACGGCAGAATACCGGAGTTCCGGGAAGGAGCGAATGCAATTTGTCGCCACCAGAAAACACCTGCAGTACATTGCAATGCCCATCTTTTTCCATCATCTGAGCCATATAGGAGCCTTCGTCCGGTTCTTCCAGTCCCAAACGATCTGCAGCAAAATCACACGCCAGTGCAACTCCGATTTCTGCAAAGCTATAAAAAACATCAGCTATACTATTTTGTTGATTTTTTCAGCACATGAACCCCATGTTCATGACCTTTTACAGCAAGTAAAACATCAGATAATCAACTCCGCAAGATTGAGATGCCTCTCCTCGCAAAGCATAAGTAGTAAATAGAATGGACTTGCGTTGCCGCAAGTTAGTAGATTAAAAGGACAAGTATTCCGCAACTTGCCTCGCGCCGGAGGAACTTTTCCTCGCAGATAGTACAGGATAAAAATCAAGTAGACAAGTATTCCGCAACTTGCCTCGCGCCGGATAAATATCTCATCCGGATAACACATGTTAACATGTTAATTAATGTAGCACTAAAAATCAACTTGTCAAGGAGTCAATGTTAAATATTTTTTGTAATAGGTTCTTTTGTGCCTTGTAAAACTAAACGCAACCTCAGAAAAGATATTGATTGCGTTTAAATGGGAAACAAAATAATTTTCTGTTGACAGTTCCGCTGTCCTGCGGCAAAAGACAGCGGAATTTTTTTATACGGAAAAAATCAGTAATCCCACTCTTTCCAGCTGAAAATACCGAATCTTGACCAGATTTCTGCTTGAACCAGCGTAAAATAGTTACAGGGATTTTCAAAGTCTCCGGAAAGGCAGCCGCAGGTAAATTGATGGCAATTATCCAGAAGCACATTGTATTGTCTGCGCTTGCCGATCATCGCCCTTGCTCTGTCTGCAATTTTCTTATTACCGACAGCTTTTCCGTTAGCAACGGCAAAATAAATCGTTTCAGCCGGATTGGCACCATCAAGCCGGCGGACAAATTTCTGCGGCGTCACCGCTTCAATTTTACCATCTCCGCTCAAATGAACGATTTTATTATCACCGATATAAATCCCCGTGTGTTCTGCAACGATTGCCAGATCACAGTAAACCGGAGTTCCCGGTACCGGTTCAGAACACTTGTTGTTGCCGGTTATCAACTCCAAAATGGTATCTGATGCATTGGGAATTCTGCGCATTTTCAGCGTGTCCAGCGGATCAACAGATGTCTTGATGACCTTTCCGGCTGCTTCAAGAATATCATCAAACGCCCCCATTTTTACCCCCTTTTTGCCGTATGTTTCACTTTAATATGAAAAAGCTCCGGAAAACCGGAGCTTTTTTGTTGCCTTGTAAAACCAATTACCAGGCGGGAGTTTCTTCAGTTGTCTCTTCCTTGCCTTCTGCTTCAACGGGTTCGGCTTTTTCAGCAGTTTCTTCAGCGGAAGCAAACTCGTAGCTGAGCAGTCCTTCGCCGATTTCAAGCAGGGCGATGTCCAGCAGATTGTTGCAGTCGCACTTGATCATCGGACGCGCACCGCCGGCAAGCTGACGGGCACGTTTGGCGGCAACCACAGAGAGAATCTGCGGATCGGAAATGAACTGTTTGGCTTTCGCCAGATATGCGTTATTCATTGCAATCACTCCTCTTTATCAGTAATCAATGATATCACGTTTGTTGTCGAGCAGCTTCATTTCACCGGACATCACGCGCTGATAGCGCATGGCGTACTGTGCGAAGTTATCCTGAATGTAACGTTCTGCAATCGGAGCGCGATCGGCGCACTTGGCGGCATCACGCAGCAGCAGCATACCGACGAAAATCATCGTTTCCATCTCGACCAGGTCGCGGGAGACATAGTCATGGTATTCGGTGTTCTTGAGGTCGGAGACAAACTTGGCGGCCTCTTTCTGCTGTTCGCGCATGGCAAGCAGTTTGTCACGCAGAGCAGCCAGTTCCGGAGCAAGTTCAACTGCGGCGAGTTCGTCAATACGGGTATCCAGAGCGCGCTGCATCACACCGCCGATGGCTGCCACGACCTGAAGCTGGGTGGTTCCTTCGTAGATGTTGGTGATACGGGCATCGCGGTAGAAACGTTCCGCATTGAAGTCGCGCATGTATCCGGTTCCGCCGAGGATCTGGATGCAGTCATAAGCGATCTTGTTGGCGGTTTCAGTTGCCAGAGCCTTGCACATGGGGGTCAGGGCAGCTGCGACACGCTCATAATACTTCTTGGCGGCACGGTCTTCTGCGGTGGGTTCGCCATGTTCAACAATGTGGGTGTAGCTGTTGCGCAGGTCAACCACACGGGTTGTTTCGTAAAGCAGAGCGCGGGCGGCAGTCAGAGAAGTCTTCATGCTGCTGAGCATGGAGTAGATTGCCGGGAAGGTGTCGATGGACTTCTTGAACTGTTCACGTTCACTTGCATATTTTCTGGCTTCACGGTAGGCGGCTTCGGCGATACCGACAGCCTGGGCGCTGATGGCGACACGGGCGCCGTTCATCAGGCTCATGACGTAACGGATCAGACCGAGTTTGCGCTGACCGCAGAGCTGGGCGGGAACGTCGTTGAACTGCAGTTCGCAGGTCGGCACACCGTGGATACCCATCTTGTTTTCAATACGGCGGACAACCAGCTGCGGACAGGCTTCGCAGATGAACATTGAAAGTCCGCGGGCGTCAGAAGTACCCTCTTCAGAACGGGCAAGCACCAGGTGAACTTTGGAGCAGCCGTTGGTGATGAAGCGTTTCATACCATTGAGGAACCACTGTCCGTTCTCGTCCTGATAGGCACGCAGACGGACACCGGGCAGATCGCTGCCGTAGTCGGGTTCGGTCAGGTCCATGGAGCCGTCAAATTCTCCGGAGGCGAATCCGGGCAGATATTTGTCTTTCTGCTCTTCACTGCCGAAGAAACTGATGGTTTCGGCGATATCCTGCAGTCCGAAGATGTTCTGCAAAGAGGCATCGGCGCGGGAGACCATCTCGGTCATCATGGTATAGATGGAAACGGGGAAGTTGAGACCGCCGTATTTGTGTCCGAGCATGACACCCATGAGACCGGCATCGGTCAGATCTTTGAGGTTCATGGCGGTCAGCGGATGATAGGTCACTTTGCCGTTTTCAAATTTGGGTCCTTCGGCATCGACGGTACGGGCACGCGGCTCGATACGGTCGGCGCAGATGTTTCCGACGACATCCAGAACGCGGCGGTAGTTGTCAAGAGCATCGGCAAAATCAACCGGTGCGTTTTCATATTCCTTAGAGAACTCGTAGTTCTTTTCAATCATGCCGACCACATCGGTCAGAGCGAGGTTTTCAAGAGTGAAAACAAGATCGCGGTTGTCACTGAAAAAGTTTCCCATGATGGATCACCTTTCTTACTGCTTTGCCTTGAAGGCTTTGATCATTTGCGGGATCACCTGATTGAGATCGCCCACGATCGCGTAGTGCGCACAGCTGAAAATCGGCGCATTGGGATCGGTGTTGATCGCGATGATCTTCTTGGATTCATCCATACCGGCGCGGTGCTGAATGGCACCTGAAATACCGCAGGCGATGTAAAGACGGGGACGGACAGTCACACCGGTCTGACCGATCTGATAGTCATGACTGATCCAGCCGGCGTCAACAGCGGCACGGGAGGCACCGACTTCGCCGCCGATGGCTTCTGCCAGATCGTGGATGAGTTTGAAGTTCTCTTTGGAACCGACGCCGTAACCACCGCAGACGATGATCTGGGCGCCCTGAAGATCAACTTCTTTATCCGCGCGGACGCGTTCAAGAACTTTGACAACAGTTTCAGCATCAGAAAGTTTGACTTCAACTCTTTCAAGTTCTCCGGTACGGGAGGGATCGGCATCTCCGAGTTTCATCACGCCTTCGCGGACGGTGACCATCTGGGGATCATCCCAGGTGTTGACAATCGTGGCGATGATGTTTCCGCCGAAAGCGGGACGGATCTGCATGAGTTTGTCTTTGTAGAATTTACCGTTGCGCTTGTCATCGAAATCATCGATTTCAAGATTGGTGCAGTCGGCGGTAAGTCCTGCGAGTTTTTCGGAGGCAACGCGGGGAGCAAGTTCGCGTCCCTTCAAAGTTGCGCCGAAAAGCAGGATATTGGGTTTGCGTTCACGGATAAGATCCATGATAACTTTGGCATAGGGCAGCACGGTGAAGGGTTCAAGGCGGGGGTCCTCGGCGAGGATGACCTTGTCGCAGCCGTACTGATAAAGTTCGTTGGCGCAGGCGGCAACATTGTCGCCCAGTAAGATACCTTCAAGTTTGACACCGAGACGGTCGGCAAGTTCTCTTCCTTTGGAGACCAGCTGAAGACTCACGCCGGCGATTTTACCGGCTTCCTGCTCGATGAAGACCCAGACGTTTCCGATTTGTTCAGACATAAGAATTACCCCAGGGTGTGATCGCTGATAAGTTCGTGGATAAGTTCGGCAATACCGTCAGCAGTCGGCTCAACGGTCTTTGCTTCACCGGCGGTGAGAACGACGCTCATGACCTGTTTGACCTTGGTCGGAGAACCGGGGAAACCGATGCGGTCCGGTGCGGCATTGATCATAGCGGCATTCAGTTCAGTAATAAGCAGTCCGCGGGACTCAAGATCTGCCTTGGCATCTTCGAGTTTGTCAGCGGCAACTTCTTTGGCAAGTTCGCTGGCAACGCGGGCGCGCTTGTATTTCATAATGCGTCTGGCGTTCATGGGACGGGGCAGATTGGCATCGATGACAGTCAGCAGAGCAGGCGTGGGAGATTCGAGGATCTCGTAACCGCCTTCGATCGCGCGGCGGACAGTAATTTTGCCGTCAGCGATATTTTTGACTTCTTCAACATAGCAGAGCTGGGGGATGGCAAGTTTCTCAGCGATCTGGGGACCGACCTGGGCGGTATCACCGTCGATGGCCTGACGTCCGCAGAGGATGAGGTCACATCCGCCGATGTACTTGGCGCAGCAGCTCAAAGTGTAACTGGTTGCGAGGGTATCGGCACCTGCGAGGGCTCTGTCGGTAACGAGGAACGCACGGTCCGCGCCGCGGTAGAGGGACTGCCGCAGAACTTCGGCGGCGGCGGGCATACCCATGGTGGCAACGATGACTTCGGCGCCGAAACGATCCTTGATATCAAGAGCCATTTCAAGGGCGTTCAAGTCCTCCGGGTTGAAGATCGCCGGAAGAGCCGCACGGTTGACGGTGCCCTCCGGAGTCATGGCGTCGCCGGAAATATTCTGTGTATCCGGGACCTGTTTGACGAAAACGAGTACCTTATAACTCACGATTCGCCTCCTTTTTTTAACTTTTCAGGTTGTTTTTTATTGATAAACCTTTACTTACAATTCTTTTTCAATGTCAGCGGCAGAGGGAGGATAAAGCGTATTTTCAGGACACAATTCACCCAACTATACCACTACATTCAATAATATATCACACATTTGCAAGAATTTCAACAGAAAAAGCACTTGAAAAAAAGCATAAGTCGGGCTATTTTAAGGCTTGTTCTCTTTTTCGGGATGTAGCGCAGTGGCTAGCGCGCTTGCTTTGGGAGCAAGATGTCGCGGGTTCGACTCCCGCCATCCCGACCATTTTTTGCAAAAAAATGGTCAACGAAGACGCAAGTCTTCTCTTCACTGTGCGAAGCACAACTTCACTCAAAAGGCGCAGCCTTTTCTTCACATCTTCACCAAACTCCGCAAGAAGCCTTGCTTGTGAAGACGTTCGCTTTGCTCACTTGTGAAGTCGCTCATTTCATTCGCTTGTGAAGCTGCCGCCTCCGGCGGGTGGATGTGTTACTGTTTTAAAGCGCACCTGCGGTGCTTAAACCGCCTTTTATGGCGGAACGAAGACGCAAGTCTTCTCTTCACTGTGCGAAGCACAACTTCACTCAAAAGGCGCAGCCTTTTCTTCACATCTTCACCAAACTCCCCAAGAAGCCTTGAATTACCCTTGTGGCAAATCAGCGGGCAACCTTACCCTGCGGTAATTTTTGGCACTCAAATTCTGAATAACCGCTGAGGTTTGCTATACTCTGCGGGCGGCGCTTATGAGAATTATGAGAGTTATGAGAGTTGCTGTTGGGGCGCCGATGGCAATAATTACCCCTGCGGCACATCATCGCCCCGAGCCAAACCACACTGCGGCAAAGCAAACCCACGGGGTATATCGTGACGCCCCCATCTTGTCAGACAAGTCAGACAGGTCAGACAGGTCAGACTTAAGCGTCACGCCCACGCAACACGCATACCCCCGTTGCCATCAAGCTGCCCGGCATTACCCTGCGGTAAATCGGCGCCAAAATCCTGAATAACCGCTGTGGTTTGCTATACCCTGCGGGCGGCGCTTGCTAAGAATACTAAGAATACTAAGAATACCGGTTTTTTATTTGGGGCGCCGATGGCAATAATCACCCCTGCGGCACATCATCGCCCGAGCCAGACCATACTGCGGCAAAGCAAACCCACGGGGTATATCGTGGCGCCCCCATCTTGTCAGACAAGTCAGACAGGTCAGACAGGTCAGACTTAAGCGTCACGCCCACGCAACACGCATACCCCCGTTGCCATCAAGCTGCCCGGCATTTACACTTTGATTACTTATGCCGGCAGATCACTCTGCCGGCTTTTGTGTCTTGAAAAAATCTGATTGCAGTATATATTATCCCGTGTTCTTAAAAAAAATAATATGGGGTGGTATATGCAGGAACTGATGAATTTTTTCAACAATCCGCCTGTTGAAATGTACGGTGCGCCTTTCTGGGCATGGAACGGAAAACTTGATGAAAATACCCTGCGCCGGCAGATACGCATTATGCGCGAAATGGGATTCGGCGGATTTTTTATGCACTCGCGGACCGGACTTGAAACACCCTATATGCAGAAAGATTGGTTCCATGCCATTGATGTCTGCATTGATGAAGCCGAAAAATGCGGTATGCTCGCTTATCTTTACGACGAAGACCGCTGGCCCTCCGGCGCCGCAGGCGGTATTGTGACTTCTGATGACAGGTACAAAGCTCAGAAACTTTACTGCTCTTTTGAAGAAATCCCCCCAGAAGGAAATTTTGTTGCGCGTTTCGCTTTGACTTTACAGGACGGAAAAATCGTTTCCATGCGCCGTTTGCAGCAAAATGAATCCGCCGTCAGTGCCGGAGAAAAAATTTATAACTTCTATTGGAAGTACATGGACTCCACCACTTGGTACAACAATGCGGCATATCTCAACACCATGGATGAAGAAGCCGTTGACAAATTCATTTCTGTCACCCACGAAAAATATGCCGCACGGTACGGAGAAAAGTTTTCCAAATCCATCCCCGCCATTTTTACCGATGAACCCTGTTACATCCACGGCGCAATCCTCGGCTGTCTGCCCTGGACCGGAAATCTCTGCAAAGAATTTGAAAAACGTTACAATTATGATTTAATCAACCGTCTTCCTGAACTCTTCTTTTCAACCCAAACAGAAGTTTCTCAGGTCCGGCACGATTTTTATGACCTCATCAGCTCTTTTTTTGCTGAAAACTTCATCGGAAAAATTGCCGGTTGGGGAGAAAATCACAAACTCCCCCTCTGCGGTCATTTGCTCGGTGAAGACGCCCTCTCCGCTCAAACGCTGTACATCGGCAATGCCATGCGCTGTTACGAAAAAATGCAGATTCCCGGTGTCGATGTCCTCACGGAGCATTGGAACATTTTCAACACCGTCAAACAATGCGTTTCCGTCGCCCGTCAGCTCGGCAGAAAGTACCGCATGACCGAAACCTACGGCTGTACCGGATGGGATTTCCCTTTCTTCGGACACAAAGCCATCGGCGACTGGCAGTACGCCCTCGGAATAAATATGCGCTGTCTGCATTTATCGTGGTACTCCCTTGCCGGAGAGGGCAAACGCGATTATCCGGCAAGTTTTCTTGATCACTCTCCCTGGTACAAACAGTATTCTGTTCTTGAAAACTACTTTGCACGCATCGGCAACATCAGCGCAGAAAGCCGTGAAATCCGCGATCTGCTTGTCATTCATCCCCTTGAATCCATGTGGAGCATTCTTGCCAAAGATACCTCTTCAAGCAGCGCAAGTTCGGCCCAAAGGCAGATCCAGCCGGGCAGAAAAGTCCTTGACACCTTTGATTCCCCCGAAATCAACAAACTGGATGACGCCCACACCATCATCACCAATACTCTGCTTGCACAGAATCTTGACTTTGACTTCGGTGATGAAGAAATGCTCAGCCGTATCGGTTCCGCTGACGGAGAACTTTTCCGTGTCGGCGAAGCCGTTTACCGTCAAATCCTTATTCCGGAATTGAAAACCATCCGCTCAAGCACGCTGAAACTGCTCTCTGCTTTCAAAGGGAGAGTCTTCTATCTCGGCAAAGCTCCGGAATTTGTCGATGCGCTGCCTTCCGATGAAGCTGAAAAAGTTTTTTCTTCCTTCACGCAGGTTTCTTTTGAAAACTTCACGTTTCAGATTGCCGCAGATTTCCGCCGTGTTTCCATTTCTGACAGCAGCAACACTCAGGCGGCACCGCTCTTTTACCGTCTGGCGGAGTTCAGAGACGGTTACAGTCTCTTTATCGTCAATACTTCCATGGCTTTTGAAAACGATCAGAAAAAAGGTATCATGGTCCGCGACCGCAATATCACCTGTCCTGATCTTACTGTCAAACTTGCTCTGCCCTTCAAAGGCAAAATCGCCGAATTCAACGCTTTTGACGGTTCCGCTTTTGAAATTGATTTCAAATATGAAGACGGTTTCTATATTTTCAATACATCTTTTGATAAACTTCAAAGCCGTCTTTACATCATTTCTCCTGAAATTGATGCCCCGAAACAGCAGGAACGCCCTGTTTTCACCGGCGCGTTCCCCCTGCCCGACAACGGTTTTGATTACTCTTTGAGTGAAGAAAATATCCTCGTTCTCAATCATGCAAAATGGTCCACGGAAACGGAATCTTCAAGTGATGAGCAATACATCATTCTTCTTGATGACAAACTCCGCGCCATGATCGGAGAAATGCCGCGCGGCGGTCTCATGGAGCAACCCTGGCACCGCGGCAGAAAAGAAATTGAAAAAAGCATAAAACTTACCCTCAAATACAGTTTTGTCTGTGATGTCATTCCTGAAAAAAACTGTATCCTCTCTATGGAAAATCCCGAAAAATTTTCCATTTATCTCAACGGGAATGAAATCCCTCAAAATCTCTGCGGATTTTATCTTGACTGCGCAATCAAAAATATCGTTCTTGACAGAAGTCTTTTTGTCAAAGGTGTCAACCAACTTGTTCTTGAGTGTCCGCAATATGATTACTTCACCAATCTTGAAGCCCTCTACATCAGAGGTGCTTTCGGCGTTGATGAAAATTCACACATGACCGCCCTGCCGGAAAAACTTTTCTGCGGCAACTGGTGCGAACAGTTTCTTGCCAATTATGCCGGAAATGTCACATATTATACTTTTGTTGACAACCCCGGCAAAACCACCCTCGAAGTCCCCGCATGGCGCGGTACTCTCCCCGGTGTCAGAATTGATGATGAAGATGAAAAACTCCTCGTAACTTTTCCCTTTGAAATTGAAATTCCCGCAGGTTTCCATCGCCTTGCCATCACTGTCTACGGTCACCGCCGCAACGCCCTCGGTCCATTCTACCTTAACGAAAAATGGCCCGAAAGAACCGGTCCCTATCAATTCAAAGTCTACGAAAATCCCAACCGCCAACTCGTCCCCTGCGGTCTCCTCCTCCCCCCCGTCATCAAAACGCACGCTTTGTGATAAAGAGTGATATGTGGGAACCGGGGGAAAGGGAAAAAACTTTTTTTCACGGGAAAAAAAGTCTTTTCCCTTTCCCCCGGACCCCCTATCCCTTTTTCAAAAAAAGCGGGGTATTTGTTGAAAGGGTATGCAGGCAAAAGCGGGGTATTTATTGAAAAGGGGATGCAGGCAAAAGCGGGGTATTTGGTGAGAGGGAATGCAAGCTCAAGCAGGGTATTGGGTGAGAGGGAATATGCAAGTGTTCGGTAAGTATCCGTCAAACCTGCACGAGCTTGCGTATTCCGGTGCGGCAGAGCACCAGACGGCAATGGACAAATTTATCCTGACAGCCCTTTTTACTGAGTTTGACGATCATGTTGACATGATAATCACGCCGCGCTTTCAGAGCGTGGATTGTCTCTCCGTCTGAATGATGAATCGTCCGTTGGGGATTATCCATCTTATTGAGCCAGTGACGGATATTGAGGCGGTAGATGTTGACGACGCCCTCCACCTTGAATTCCTGAAAGATATCTTTACAGGCATCGCCTGAAAGTTCGATTTTTTTGCGGTAAACCAACACATTTTCCTGCAAAGAACCGTTTTCCAGATGACTGAGCATCGTTGGATTGCGGACCGCTGTGATCTGTTCATCTATATCTTTAGCGTCGCAATAGCGGAAACCCTCGTGGAATACACCGACTCTGTTGCCCATGCCGTCAAAAACTTTCTGCCGGTAATCGTAACTGTAACGGCTGCGTTTTGAAAGACAGTAATTCTGCAGAATGAATTTGATCCTGTCTTTGAACATGTAGGCAATGACCCACACGACAAAGAATGACAGAGAGAACTCCTCAAGATATAACCCCTGCCAGATAAAGGCGATTGCCGTTACAAAAATCATGGCAACGGCGGCAGAGAGTCCCATGAAGAGGTTTTCTATCCAGACGCCATCCTTGCGGGTATCCACAGAAAGGAAGAGGATACTTGCCATTGCTTTTTTGAGAACACTCTCACGGTAAAGCAGTTCAGAGTTGTCACTTTTTTCATCAGGCACGGAGGGATAACCGCACGTTTTGCGGTAAAGTGTTTCCGCCTGCGTGATACGGATGATCTGTTTCTGCAAAGAATCATCACATCCGGCAAAATTATTTTTTGAAAAGAACTCCCAGAGTTCATAAAGATAATTGCCTGCCATGATACTCAAATATTCATCGACCAGGAGATAAACTTCAATATTCTGTGCGGCATTGCGGTAAGCTCTGAAAAGTTCAAGCAGTTTTTCAATGCTGTTCAAATAACCTCTGAGCAGATTGCCGCGTTCATCGGGAGAGGCTTTCTTGATTTTTTCGGCATCATCACGGAGCGAACTGCGGACGATGGAACAGAACATTTTAAGGCAGCGTTCAAATTTTTCTCTGCGTTCGGGCAGACGTGAAGCGTAATGCGAAAGTTTCTGCATAACGGGACTGCCCGGCTTGATGAGATCCGCCAGACGTCTTGTCGGGGTCTTGAAGCGGATATATTCCGAGAAGTCATTGTAAAACTCGCGGCTGCCGTATGAAGTGGCATTGACCGCAAGGTTGCGGGGGAGAAAGAAAAACATCTCCACACTGTAATCACAGGTTTTCTGTCCCGGCACAAAGGGATAGATAATCTTTGCTTCGAGCTGATACTGATCGTGTCTTGAAAGTTTGACAGAGACGTTTTTCATTTTTTAACTCTTCTAAATACCCTTACAGTTCAAATTTTACCATCAACAAGCACTCCGCAAATACCCATCAAGGGAAAATCATCCCCTCAACAAGTACTCCGCAAACACCCATCAGCGGAAAATCATCCCCTCAACAAGTACTCCGCTTTTTTTGAAAAGAGATAGGGGGTTCGGGGGGAAGAGAAAAACTTTTTTTCCCGTGAAAAAAAGTTTTTCTCTTCCCCCCGGCTCCCTCAACCTTTTCTTAAAGAGGGTTACTTTTTGACGGCGGACTGCTGAGCGAGGACGGATTTCATCCAGCAGTAGAAAGTGTCACCGATCTGGCGGTAGCCGTCGGCGGAGGGATGGACGCCGTTGTTGAGGCGGGTGATTTTTCTCTTGTTGCCTGCGTTGACAGGCACGCTGACAAGCGGAAAGTTGTTTTCGCAGTCAAGGTTGAGATAAACGGGCACGATCTGGACGTTATAGGGATTGTTCTTTGCGAATTTCTGCATCATGCGTTCGACCAGGCGGTGCTGATTTTTCTTGTACTGCCAGCGGGAGTGGCGGGCGGCATAGTTTTTGCCGAAACCGTCCTGAGTAAAACAACCTGCGGTGGGCAAGCCGACACCGAAAACGGCATCGGGGGCAGCTTTTCTCATTTCAGAAAGCAGCTTATCCATATTTTTCAGGATGTTGTCAATAACCTTTTCCACATTGGCATCGTTGGCGGAAAACACATCATTCACGCCCAGCTGGAAGGTAATGATATCGGGAGCCTTGCCGTCGTTGAGACGTTTGAAATATCCCTGAAGATCAAAGACAACTTTTCCGTCTTTTTTGGCGAGGAAGGGGCTGCGGGCGTAGACGATATCGCGTCTTTTGGTAAGTTTTGCAAATTTTGCATCATCCATCCATTTGGTGCTGAAAGTGCTCCATGCCCAGCCGCCGTAGCCTTCATGGGCAACGCCGTCTTTTTTGACAACGCGTCCGCTGCCGGCGTGACTGCCGATCATTTTAAGTTTCGGATTGCCGGGTTTCTTAAAATGGCTGTGGATCTGAGTCGGATAAACGGTCGCGTTGGTCAGGCTGTCGCCGATGACAAGAACGCTCAGATTCTTTCCGGCTCCGGCATTGCGCGGGGAGACGACAACGGTAACTTTCTTACTGGCAAGAAGTCCCTGATTGCCGATGACATTGATGGTGAGGGTAAAGGAACCTGTATCTTTATCAGTCGGGGTGAAACTCCAGCGTTTTTCATCCCATCTGCCTTTGGGGGCGCGGGCTTCGAAGATATAGTTGTCAGGATTGATGACACGGACGATATTTTCAAAATAAACATTAGTTTCCACGCCCGGGACGGCATAGATTTTATCAGGAAGAAGAAGTTTGACATCTTCTTTCTGAACCTGACATTTTGTCTCTTTCAGAGGACACTTTCCGGTGATACAGCAGCCGCCGGAAGCAAGAAGAAGTGCTCCCGCCGCAGCTGAAACAAAAAATTTGCCGTTGAATTTCATAAACATTACCTTTCATTTGAATTTAACATGTCGGCAGGATGTACTATACACGCAGGGAATCAAAAATACAAGTTTAAAAAACGTGAAATTTTCTTAATATCTCTTGACTTTTCACAGTCATAAGTTTAAATTATAAATTAAGGTGAACTTTTCCACAATAACGTTTACATATAAAAAACAAACCGAAAGGTCAGTAAAATGAAAAAGAACTTTACTTTGATTGAACTGCTGGTGGTTATTGCCATTATCGCAATTCTCGCCGGAATGATCATGCCCGCGCTGGGACACGCCCGCGCCGCCGGTACCAGAACCGACTGCCTCAATAACAAAAAGCAGCTGATTACCTCGATGCTGATGTATTCACAGTCTTACAGCGGCATTATGGTTTACAAGTCCACCGATAAAGGCGGAACCGTCCGTCCGTATTCCTATTTTCTGGCAGGAAAAGAAAACGCCGGAGTCAACGCCTATCTGCCCGAAAAATCCCTGCTCTGCACCACTGTCAAAACCAATGCCACCATTGATACGGTTACCAACACCAACACCGTCGGTATGATCAATGCTTATGATACAACCAACTGGTATACTGCCAATAAACGCAAAGCAATGGGACGCTTCATTATCGGCGGAGATACCGAGAATATCGGTTATGTCGTTGAAAAAATCAAAAACCCCAACGGACTGGTCATTTTCGCCGACGCTTTCAAGAAACTCGGTGCCAGCGATCCGGAACAGGCCCGCTGGACCTTTGACCCCAACAAAGACGATGCAAATGATCTTGTCGGCATCGTTCACCTGAGCGAAACCACAGTCGCCTGCGCCGACGGCAGTGCCGCCGCAGTCAGCGCCCCCAAACTGGCGGATTATGATATCCACTACACGCTTGACAGCACCTTTGAAACCGTTTCCAACGACGGCAAATAATAACGTCTGATGTTCTCATGCCCGGGTAAACGCCCGGGCTTTTTTATTTTAAGCACCGGCGTCAGACAAGTCGGACAAGTCGGACAAGTCGGACAACGGCATAAAAACTGCCGGTCAATACGCAGCGACACCAGAGCGACATAAATATTGCAGTCAATAAAACACGGCAAAACAAAGCTTTTCTAAAAAAAATCAAGTTTTTTTATATAAAGATTGCAAAAATTTAATTTTTGTGTTATTTTTATAAAATATCATACCGTAAAATTACGTTATGCTTTCCGGTGTGATTTATTTTAAAGACACAAGTTGTTGTTCAACGATAAAAAATACGGAGGATTCTATGCGCATTACAAATCTTTTAACAGCTCTTGCCGTCGCTTCATCGCTGACACTTTTCTGCGGCTGCAGCAAAAAGAAGAAAAAGGCGGTCAAGGAACGCGAAGTCCGTGTGACTTTGCAGAAACTTGAAAAACGCACTTTCCGCCGGATCATTCCGGTTCAGGGAACAGTGTCTCCGTTGCGTTACGCTGTTATTTCCGCAAAAATCGGCGGAGTGCTTGAACGTCTCCCCGTTTCAGAAGGCAACAAAATCAAAAAGGGAACAACTTTGTTTGAAATCGACCGCCAGATCCTGAAAAATCAGGTTATGGTCAAAGAAAACGAAATCAGCGTCAAACGCGCAGAACTTGAAAGCGCAAAAATCTCTCTGGAACGCGCAAAAATCAATCTCGAAAAAGCCAAACTTGACTTTGACCGTTTCGCTCAGCTCTGGAACAGCCGCGCCACCAGTCAGACCGAATACGAATCCGCCATGGTTCACTACAAGAACGCTCAGGCGGATGTCAAAAAGGCCGAAGCGGATATCATCAACGTCAAAGCCCAGCTCAAACAGGCAGAAGGAAACCTCGTTATCGCAAAGAAAAATCTGGCGGACTCCTCCACGCAGGCACCTTACGACTGCACCGTCACCCAGACCTATTGCGAAGAAAACGAATATGTTTCCACTGGAAAGAATCTGGTCAAAATCGAAGACCTGACCGAATTTGAAATCGCTGCTCACATCAGTTCTGTCTACTATCCCATCATCGTTCAGGATAAGACCCCTGTTCTCATCAGTCTGCACGGCAAAGTTCTCGGACGTGCCGTCATCACCCTCAAAGCTCCCGCCATTGATCCGGTCAGCCGTACCTTTAAAATCAAGGTCAAGGTTCCCAAAACCATCAATCTTGCCAGCGGTATGCTCTGCGATATGGATATCATCCTTGAAGAAAAAGTAACTTACGGACTGCCCTCTGATGCCATCCTGCTCCGTGCCGGAAACCGCTATATCAGTTACGCCATGGGCAAAGACAACCGCGCAGTCAGCGTTGATATCACACGCGGAATCGTTGAAGGAAAACTCACCGAAGTTGTCAACAACGCCAAATACCGTGATCTGCGTTTCGTCGTTACCGGACAGACTTTTGTCAATGCCGGAACACTCCTCACTGAAGTCAAAAACAAGTAACTTTGGATAAGGAGACAGAATAATGTTTCTCAGCCGTTGGTCCGTCAACCGTCCGATTGCCATGACAGCATTTATCATCGTGCTGATCATGATCGGAGCCAGTCTTTACCCCAAACTCAGCATTGACCTGCTGCCCAACATGGAAATCCCGACAATCCTCGTCCGCTGTGAATACAAAGGGGCAAGTCCCACCGAAATTGAGGTGGAGGTCATCAAACGTATCGAAGATGCCGTTTCCTCCATTGAGGGTATCCAGCACATCACAAGTTCCAGTCTCGAGGACCAGGGACAGGTGCAGATCGAATTTATCATGGGAACAAACGTGGACGTTGCGGCAACGGATATCCGCGAAGCGTTGAACCGTATCCGCGACGACTTCCCCGACTGCGCCGACGAGCCGACGATCCGCAAGATCGACACCAACGCAACGACCGTTGTGCAGCTGCTCCTCGTCGGTGACAGAACCCGTGATGACCTTTACGATTATGCGGATGATATCCTCTCCGACCGCTTTTCCTCAGTTCCCGGCGTGGGTGAAGTGCGCGTGTACGGCGGTAATGAAATGCAGGTGCATGTGCTGCTTGACCGTGCAAAACTGGTTGCCTCCAATATTTCGATCAACACCATCGTCTCAAAACTCAAAGCGGCAAACGTGCGCAAGCCGCTCGGACGTATTGAATTTGACAAGGGCGAAAAAAACATCACCTTTGACGGCGAATTCAAGGATTTCGACCAGATCGGTGCGTTGGAAATCGGCACGCACGAGGGCAAACGCGTTTATCTGCGCGACGTGGCTGAAATCAAACTCATGAGCCGCGATCCCCGCAGCCGCGACTTCGTTGACGGCAAACCCGCCGTCCGCTTCAACATCGTCAAAAAAGGCGAAGCCAACGCCATTGAGGTTATCAACGGTATCCGCAAACGTTACGAGAGTTTCAACAACTCAGGACTTCTCCCCAGCGGTATGAAACTTGTGTGGTTCAAGGACGCCGGAGAATTCATCCAGTCCTCTGTTGACGATGCCTGGAACAGTATTCTCACAGGTATCATCCTCACCGCCATACTGCTTTTCCTGTTCCTGCACGACCCCAAATCCACTTTTATCGTCATGATCTCCATGCCGATTTCAGTTATTGTGACCTTTGCGGTCATGCACTATCTGGGATACTCATTCAACATTATGACATTGCTTTCACTGGGCTGCTCCGTGGGTGTGCTGGTGACAAACTCCATCGTGGTTATCGAAAACATCTACAAACGCCTTGAACAGGGCAACTCCATCAAGGCCGCCGCTGAACACGGTACCGGAGAAGTTATCGCCGCCGTGTCCGCCAGCGCGCTGACCAACGTGGTTGTGTTCGTGCCGGTGATGATGATGACCACCATGATCGGCAGAATGATGGTTCCCTTTGCCGGTGTGATGGTCGGAGCTACGATTGTTTCTCTGTTTGTGAGTTTTACTCTGACACCGATCCTCTCATGTCTGCTGCTCAAAAAGTCCGCCGGAACGAAAAAAGTCACCTGGCTGGATAAAATGTTCATTCCCTGGGATAAGGGCTACGACTGGCTCTGCGCCCGCTTCAACCGTTCTATCAACTGGACCGCCAATCACGCTGTTGCGTTTCTGGTTGCGACAGTTCTGATTGCCGCGGCGATTTACTTCTTTGTGGTGCCGCAGGTGGGACTTTCTTTCCTGCCCTTCTGTGACCAGGGAGAGATCCGTATCCGTTTTGAGTTCCCGACAAACTACAATCTGGACACCACGACCGCCAAGATGCAGGCGGCTGCCGAACAGCTCAAAAAGTTTGACTTCATCAAAGGTATGGTAACCAACGTGGGCGTGACCACCGGTGCGCGCGGACAGGTCAACTCCGCCGTTTATCTGGGCTTGCTCAATATCAAGACCAACAGCAAGATGGAACGAAAAGAAACCATCTACGAACTGCAGGATATTTTGCGTAAAGAACTTTCTTTCATGGACGACTGCCGTATCACGCTGACGATTCCCGCCACCTTCGGCGGTTCCGGAGCTGAAATCCGCTGTGTTATCCACGGTCCGGATCTTGATGTGCTTGAAAGTGCCGAAAGACGCGTTCTTGAACGTCTGCCGCAGCTGGGTATGACCCGTGACCTTGACTCCACCTGGAGAGAGCGCAAGCCCAACATCAACATCATTCCCGACCGCACCATTCTGCAGAACCTGGGAATGACGGCGGATCAGCTTTATCAGTATTTGATCGGTTCTCTTGACGGTATTGAAGTGGGCGACTTCCGTTCCGGCGCGCGTACCTTTGATATCCGTGTCCGCAATAAGAAAGAGCCCGGAGAACAGCAGCTGATTCAGAATGCGCCGACGGTCAAAGGCAGCAATCCTCTGAGTACCGAAGTTCTTGCCAAAATCGAACAGGATGCCCGTCCTGTGATCATCAACCGCTACGACAAAGTGCGAACCTCCTGGATTTTTGCCAACACCGCGCCCGGACACGCTCTGGGAACCGTGTCAGATACCATCAAACGCGTGGCTGAAGAAATTCTCCCCGGCGGTTACGGTATCCGTATGAGCGGAAGTGTGGAGCGTATGCAGGAAACCAACAGAGAATTTATGCAGGTGATGATCCTTGCCACAATCCTGACCTATCTGCTGATCGCCGCGATCATGGAGTCCTGGACCCGTCCGCTGATCATCATGCTCACCGTTCCGCTGGGCTTCCTCGGCATGTACTTCACGTTGTGGATTGCCGGAATGTCCATGTCCATGATGGGACTGCTCGGCGGCGTTATGATGATCGGTATCGTGGTGAACAACGCCATTCTGATCATGGATGAGTGTACAGTGCTTATGAGAAACTCCGGAATGGCGCCGCGCCGTGCGATGCTCCAGGCGGTCAAGAGCAAATTCCGTCCGATTGTGATGACCAGTATCGCCTCTGTTGCCGGTATGCTGCCGATGGCATTCGGTACGGGACTTGGTTCCGAACTGCGTGCCAGCTGCGGTATGGGTGTGGTCGGCGGACTTATTTTCGCCTCTCTGATGACCCTTTACGTCATCCCTGCCATCTTCTTCGTGTTCTGCACCAAAAAGAACAAAGCAAAAAAAGCAGAATAAATTTTGCATTTCTCTCCGCCGTCCTGCCCCTGAGGTAAGACGGCTTTTTTATTGACGGCGATGCCATCCGTTCGGAAAAAAACAGAAATGTATTGCATTTAATGAAATTAAAATGTATATTAAGCCATTGTGAAAAATTTTTCAGAAATTATCCTTAAAAGGAGGTATATTGTGAACGCTTTTGATTTTGCCAAACAGGTCTATGCCGGATTCGGCGTTAATGTGGAAAAAGCTTTTGAACGTCTGAATAATATTCCGGTCAGCATCCATTGCTGGCAGGGAGATGATGTCAACGGTTTTGAAAATGACAGCGCCCTTGACGGCGGAATCCAGGTAACGGGCAATCATCCCGGCAAAGCGCGCAATGCCGATGAACTGCGTGCGGATATCAATCAGGTGTGGAAACTTGTTCCCGGTCCCAAACGGCTCAATGTTCACTCCATCTATGCCGAAACCAACGGCAAAAAGGTCAGCCGCGACGAACTGGAACTGGAACATTTCTCCCGCTGGATCGACTGGGCAAAAGAAAACAACTCCGGACTGGATTTCAATCCGAGCTGTTTCTCTCATCCTCTTGCCTCTGACGGATTTACCATTTCAAATGCCGATGAATCCATCCGTAAATTCTGGATCCGTCACTGTATCGCCTGCCGTAAAATCGCTGCCGGTATGGGCAAGGCTCTGGGCAATGCCTGCGTGACCAATTACTGGTTCCCCGACGGCTTCAAAGATACCCCCTATGACCGTCTGGCGGCAAGGGCAAGACTCAAAGATGCTCTTGATGAAGTCTTTGCTGAAGAAATTTCAAAAGAATACAATCTGGATGCCGTTGAATGCAAACTTTTCGGCATCGGTGCAGAAAGCTGCACCGTCGGTTCCCATGAGTTTTACATGGGCTACGCTGCCACACGCGGCAAACTGCTCTGTCTGGATGCCGGACACTTCCACCCGACTGAAGTTATTTCTGATAAAATCAGCAGTACACTGCTTTTCCTGGATGAAATCCTGCTCCACGTCAGTCGCGGTGTCCGCTGGGACAGCGATCACGTTGTCACTTTAACCGAAGAACTTCAGGCGATCGCCTCTGAAATCATCCGTCATAACTTTGACAAACGTGTCCATATCGGACTGGATTATTTTGACGGCTCCATCAACCGCATTGCCGCCTGGACGATCGGCGCCCGCAACATGCGTAAAGCACTGCTCATGGCCCTGCTGGAACCTGCCGCCATGCTCCGCGATGCCGAAAACAGCAAAGACAACGCCCGCCGTCTGGCTCTGCTTGAAGAAATCAAGACCCTGCCCTTTGCTGCTGTCTGGGATGAATACTGCTCCCGCTGCGGCGTACCGGGCAGTTTCAACTGGTACAAAGAAATTGAAACCTATCAGAAAGAAGTTATTTCCAAACGGTGAAAAATATGCAGGATTTAGTTCGCAATATGCTCATTGCCATCGGTGAAGATCCCGACCGCGAAGGGCTGGTGAAAACCCCGGAACGGGTTGAAAAAAGTATGAAGTTCCTCACAAGAGGATACTCTCAGAATATTGAAGATGTCGTCAACGGCGCACTTTTTGAAGCGGAGTCCGATGATATGATCATCGTCCGTGACATTGAATTTTTCAGCATGTGTGAACATCACATGCTGCCCTTTTTCGGCAAGTGTCACGTGGGATACATTCCCAACAAAAAGATTCTCGGTTTGAGCAAGGTCGCCCGTATCGTGGATATGTTCGCCCGCCGTCTGCAGATTCAGGAACGCATGACCAAAGAGATTGCCTCTGCATTGATGGAAATTCTTGATGCGCAGGGTGTCGGTGTGGTCATTGAAGCGCAGCACCTCTGTATGCAGATGCGCGGCGTGGAAAAACAGGATTCCTTTACCACCACCAGTTCCATGCAGGGCAGTTTCCGTTCTGAACTGGCAACCCGCAACGAATTTACGAGATTGATACGATGAGGGCACTGGTTCAGAGAGTCACATCAGGACAGGTCGATGTCCGCGACGCCGACGGAAAAATCCGCACCACCGGAAAAATCGGCAAGGGCATGGTTGTCCTTTTCGGTGTTTCCATTGATGACAAACTTGAAACGGCGGCAAAACTGGCGGACAAGTGTGCCGCTTTACGCTGTTTTGAGGATGAAAACGGCAAGATCAATCTGGATATCAAGCAGATCGGCGGTGAAATCATCGTCGTTTCGCAGTTCACGCTTTATGCGGATACTTCACGCGGCAACCGTCCCTCCTTCTCAGGGGCGGCGCGTCCGGAACTGGCAATCCCCTGTTATGAAGCGTTTGTCAACCGCTTGCAAGAACAGGGTATCACCGTCTTCACCGGAGAGTTCGGTGCAGAAATGCATGTGGATATCCAAAATGACGGACCTGTTACTTTGATGTTGGAGCTGTGATACTTATGAAAAATGACGGCAAAAGTGACGGCAAAATGACGGGACTCCGTCTGATGATTCCTCTGCTGCTGCTCGTACTGCCGTTGTTTTCTTATCCCCTGTTGTGGAAAAAGATATTTTCCTCTCAGGTTCCCCTTTGGGGCGAAGTGCAGGCAGTAACACTTGCTGTCATCGGCCTTTGTGCCGCAGGCGCTGTTTGCGTTTCACCTGATCGTCTGAAAAGGCTGTGGGAAATTCCCCGGTTGAGGATACTGTTGATTTTTTCCGGTGCCGGTGTTGCGACTGCCTGTCTTCAGCAGTTGATATATCCCGGTCCGGCGGAATATATCTGCACCTCATTCTTCTTCTTTCTGCTGCCGGTTGCGGGAATGATTTTTTCAAGTGAACTCAAAAGGCTCATGCCCTGTTTTGCCGCACTGCTTTTTATTCCTGCAATCATTGTTACCGTGAGAACGCCTGATCTCTCCGGCTGGGCGGGCAACTGGAACTGGAATTTTTCTCTCCTTGCCGTGGCTTTTTCGGCTTATTTTCTGCTCTTTTTCCGCAGCAGTCTGTGCAAAGCAGTATTGTGGGGTGTGGGATGTATCACTTTTGCATTGATACTTGTTTCGTGTTTCAAACCCGAAGTCACTCCCCGCGGTACGTTTGCCGGATTGATTGGCGCAACACTCTGTCTTGCCATCTTCCGCAACATCGCTCCCAAACGCCGCTGGGCCTTTGCGCTCTGGGCAGTTATATTGACTCTGGTGCTTTTCACCGGTTCCGTCGGTAACGTGTTTGAACGTATCCGCGACTCCCGTTTCCAGCTCTGGCGCGGCAGTCTGGAGTGTACCCTTGCACACTTTCCCATCGGTGTCGGTTTTGACCGCTTTGAAAGTATGATCAACGCCAATCTGCCTGAAATTTATTATTTCACCCCCTTTGCCGCCTCACGTCATCCGCACCCGCACAATGAATTTCTCAATTATGCGGTCTCTTACGGGCTGTCCGGAGCAATTTTCTTTGTTCTGCTCTGTCTTGCCCTGCTGCGCGGACTGCGTTTCCGGGACCGCCGCAGCGTATGGCTCTGCTGGATTGTTCTCCTGCTGGGCATTCACGGACAGTTTGACGTACTTCTGGGTATTCCGCAAACGGGAACCTTATTTCTGCTGGGAGCCGGTGTCCTTGCCGGAAACAGCGTGACAAAACTCCCCCTCTGCGGTAAAAACTTCACAGCACATATCGGAAAATTCATCTGTATCATCCTTTTTGTTTCGGCGTTCTTCCTTGCCGTCAACTGCGGTAAAAGCGGATATTTTCTGCGCGAAGCAAGGCTTGCTCTCTTCAAGAAAGATACCCGTCAAGCTGAAATCATGCTCAAAAAGAGCCTTGAAAGTCACGTCAGCGGCAATGCACTTTATACTGCCGGAGCCGTATCGCTTTTCAACTTCCGCAATCCGGAATTGGCGATCAATTATCTGGAACGCATCAAGGATGAACTTGGGCTGCCCATGGTTTATCACAGCAACGCTCTGCTTGCCCGCGCTTTCGCCGTCAGGGGAGAATATGCCAAAGCCGTCAACTACTTTGATGAGGAATTAAAATTTTATCCGTTCAGCGCACTCGCCTCAGGATTGCGGCTTTCGGTTCTGCGTCAGGCAAATGCCGATGACAAGGCAATAACCGAAGAAAACATCCGATTTGCCGCCCTGATGAAAATGCGCGGTTTAAAGGTTGAAGAGTTTTCCAAACTCCTCCGCAATCAGGAGTTGGATGACGCCCCGCTCAAAACCCGGGATGAGGAATAATGACTGCCGAACAGTACATTCTGTCTATGCAGGGAAATATTTTTCCTTCCCTTGGTGTCTGCGCTCTGCTTGCACTTTTCTCTTACGGTACCGGCGGACTTATCCTTAAAACACGGGGTATTCTTGCCTTTACTTTCGGATTTGCGCTTACGGGAATCATCTCTTTTCTCCTCTTTCCTCTGCCGTACAGCAGAACAGCGTTGCAGATCGCCGTCGGAATCGCAAGTCTTTTTTCTCTGCCCGGCATATATTTTTTGTGGAAGGATTTTCTTCAAAACAAAGTGCTTTTTATTTCCGGAACAGTCCTGTTCATCTTCTTATCCGCTTCGGCACTTCTGCCGCCTTATGCCTGGGATGAACAGGTTTATCAGATCGAACTGCTTTCACGTTATCTGCAAAACAGTTCCAAAGCAGTCCTTGCGGACAACTCTTACAGTGCGTGGCCGGGATTTCTGCAATTTTTTCTGCTCCCGGGATACGCCTGCGGCGGACTGAATGTTCCCCGCCTTTTCAATGCGCTTTTAAGTGTTCTGCTTGCATGTTCCTGTTTTTCTTTTCTGCGGACATACGGCAGAAAAAATGCGTTTTTTTTGACCTGTGCAATTATACTTTCTCCGCTGTTTTTCATTCTCAACCGTTCTGTTTATGCTGAAAATACAGTTGCGCTGTTTCTTCTTGCCGGATTTTTCTCTCTTTACCGCCTGCGGAAAATGCCGCAAAAGGCATATATTCTTGCCGGAATCTTTGCCGGAATTGCTGTATCTGTCAAATTGACCGCTGCCGGAGGCGCGGCGGCTCTTTTCTTTCTTGCCTGTACCGATAAAAAAAACAGACGGCATCTTCTGCTATTCATTGCCGGAACCGTTATTTCGGCAATGCCTTTTTATCTGCGGGTCTGGCTTGATACGGGCAATCCCGTATATCCCTTTCTGGCAGATGTGTTCGGGACTTCCTCGGCGGTTGAAAACTGCCATTACCAACTGGGTTCCGCCCGTTACGGCATGGGTCCCCTCTACGGAACCGTTTTCGGCTGGCTCACCGTGGCCTTTGCCGGAAAAATTTATGATGGAGTTACTTCAGGACTTCAACAGCTTGTTATGCTTCTTATCATCTTCTGCGGATTTTATTTCAGGCGGGAGATTTTCCGCAAAAGTCATATCCGCAACATATTGTTTTCTCTTTTGATTATGTATTTATTCTGGGGAATGACCTCTCAGCAGAGCCGTTTTCTCTTTCCGGGATATTTTCTCTTAACTTTTCTGTGTGCAGCGTGTCTGCGTAAACTTGAAAAAAGACTTCGGCTTTTATTTCTCATTCTTCTCGGTTGCGGAATTCTTTTTACCTCAGAGTTGTATCCGCACATCCGTCACTGTTTTATTTCATGGAAAATTCTGCCTCATGCCCGCAAGTCCCCCCTGCGTTTCATCGGCTTTGCCCAGCAGGATAATGAATTTATTTCTCTGCTTGAGACAATCGGAAAAACGCCCCGTTCAAGCAGAATTCTTCTCATCTTTGAAAAACGCGGACTCTATATCCCGCGCCGCCACGAAATTGCCGATCCCGGATTTCAGGAAAAATATTTCAGAAATTTTCCGGCTTCCACCGCTGATTTTCTGCATGAAATAAAAGATTTTGATTATATTCTCCTCGGTTCAAACGAAAAAAATGTCGATCTTCAGGAAAGTGATATCGCTCTCCGCCAAAAAATCCACGCTTTATGCGCCGCCGCTCTGGCAGAAGGGAAACTTCAAGTCGTTTTATCCGGAAATTTCTGCCATCTGTTGAAAAGAAAATGATTGACAAAACACTGATTCTGTGGTATTTTATATAATCTGTTTTTTACAGAAAAGTGTTAACCGGATTTGTATTTATCAAGGTACAGTTGAGATGAAACGTTTCTTTTTTCACTTCCGCCGTTACTGGCTGCAGCGGACGATCATTCTTTTCCGCAATCGCTTCGGTGAACGGGGGGTAATCATCGCCCTTTCTTTTTTCATCGGTGCTTCCGGTGCTGTTGCCGCTGCTTTGTTGAAATTGCTGGTATCAAGTCTTGAAAAATTCTGTCAATGGATCTTCTCTCATCCCGGCGATTCTCTTGAACGTATCGGTTGGACAGCATTTTTCTTTCTCACCCCTCTTGTGGGTATTGCGCTTTCTTATCTCGTTCAGCGCTTCTTCGGCGGTGTCAGATATGCAAAAAGTCTGAGTCCGCTGATTCTCGCACTGCATCTGCACAAAACTTCCATTCCCTTCAAGGAAATCTGGAACCACATTCTTTCGGCAGGTCTTGCTGTCGGTTTCGGCGGCTCCGCAGGTCTTGAAGCTCCCAGTGTCCTCACCGGTGCCGCCATCGGTGCCAATACCGGCAGCCGTCTGCATATTGATAAAAAACAACGTCTGCTACTCATCGGATGCGGAACTGCCGCCGCAATTTCAGCCATCTTCAACAGTCCCGTCGGCGGCGTTCTTTTCGCCGTTGAAGTCCTGCTTCCCGAATTCAGTGTCGGCGCCCTGATCCCCATGCTCATTTCCAGCGGTGTTGCTGCCGTTGTTTACCGCATTATTTTTTCAAAGTCCGGCGAACATATGCTGGCTCTGACTCCCGACTGGCGGACAAATGCCGTGTTTTTCTACATTCTCTGCGCCATCTTTTCCGCCGTTATCGGCGTCTATGTCATCCGCGTTGCCTATCAGCTCGGCGCCGCCCTCAAGCACAAAATCCCCAATTCCAGACTGCGCATTTTCGCCGGCGGCAGCGCGTTGTGTGTCATTCTTCTGATTTTCCCCAGTCTCCGCGGACAGGGATATCAGCATATTGTCAACGTCTTTGAAGGAAATCTTGCCGCCCTCAAAAACAGCGCACCCCTTCTGCATTTTCTCGGTAATGACGGATTGATCATCACTCTGGTCATTGTTGCCGGAATCCTGATAAAAGTTATTGCCTCCGTCCTGACTGTTGAATCCGGCGGTGACGGCGGCATCTTCGCGCCCTCAATGTTCATCGGTGCCTTTACCGGTTTTGCCTTTGCACGCATTGTCAACCTTACCGGAATCATTGAACTTCAGGAAGCAAATTTTGTCCTCGCAGGTATGTGCGGCGTCTTTACCGCCGTTATGCGCGCCCCCCTCACCGGCGTGTTCCTTATCGCCGAAGTGACCGGCGGATATGTCCTGCTCGTCCCCCTCATGATCTCCAGTGCCGTTGCCTGGTTCGTTGCCCGCCTCTTTGAACCGGAATCCATTTACAGAAAAGCCCTCATCGAAAACAAACTCCTCGTCGGAGACCGCGATCATGCCATGCTTCAGCGCATGCCTGTCCGCCTCTCCATTGACAAGGAATACCCCTCCCTCAGAGTCAATGACAGAGCCTCGGATCTCGCCGAACTCCTCGAATCAAAAAGTACCACCCGCGACATCTACCCCGTTCTTGATGAACACGGATATCTTCAGGGCGTTGTTCATCTGGATAAAACCCTTACCGCCATGCTCAACCCTCAATTCTTCAATACGTTGCTTATTTTTGATCTGATGGTCCCGCCCCGCATTATCCTCTCCACAGATGATGATCTCGCATGGGCTATGACCAACATTGAACGTTACGGCGTCAGCCATCTCCCCGTTCGCGACCAAAACGGCAAATTCGCCGGATTTATCTCCAAATCCAGCATCTTCTCCCGCTATCGCCAATCCGTCCGCGATTCCGACTCCTTCTGACCGCTTTTTTTTCGGTAGAAAAAAAAGCTTGGCAAAAAAAAGCGGATAGCGGTCGGGTGCGTTGCCCGACCGTTTAAGGGAAGAGTCCCTTAAAAATCCCTCACAAACTTGCCCGTGGGGATTTTTCGGTAGAAAAAAAAGCTTGGCAAAAAAAAGCGCGTAGCGATTGCGACGTTGCTGCAATCGCCTAAGGGGGCTTATCGCCCCCTTAGGAATCCCCCGGAAAGCCGTGGGTATGCGGGGTGTGACGCTTGCATAAGACGTATAAGACTTATAAGACTTATAAAATGATGATGGGTGCGCACGTCTTCGCCCTGACGGGCTACGCCGTGGCAAGTCATGTGATACCCCGCGGGTTTGCTTGCCGCTGTGGGGTTTGGCTTTGGCAAAGAGTTACCGTTGGGTGATTTTGCTCATCGGCGCCCCAACCGCAACTCTCATAACTCTCATAACTCTCATAATTCTCATAAGCGCCGCCCGCAGGGTATAGCAAAACTCAGCGGTTATTCAGAATCAGGGCGCAAATTTACCACAGGGTAATGCCGGGCAACTTGGCGGCGGCGGTGTGCGTGTTGCGTGGGCGTGACGCTTAAGTCTGACCTGTCTGACCTGTCTGACTTGTCTGACAAGATGGGGGCGTCACGATATACCCCGTGGGTTTGCTTTGCCGCAGTATGGTCTGGCTCGGGGCGATGATGTGCCGCAGGGGTGCTTATTGCCATCGGCGCCCCAACCGCAACTCTCATAACTCTCATAACTCTCATAATTCTCATAATTCTCATAAGCGCCGCCCGCAGGGTATAGCAAACCTCAGCGGTTATTCAGAATCAGGGCGCAAATTTACCGCAGGGTAATGCAGGGCAACTTGATGGTGGCGTGCGCACGGCGTTGATGCTTGCATAAGACGAATAGGCTAAATAGACCGGGAAAAAAGCGTAATGTCGGCGTAGGAGGCGGAAAGATATTGGCAGAGTTGATCCGGGTTGACGGCGATGTTGGTGCCGATGGCACCTGCGCTGACACAGATGTAGTCATACAGCTGAGCTGTTTCGTCAATGAAGGTGGGAAACAGCTTTTTCATGCCGACGGGAGAGCAGCCGCCGTGGACGTATCCGGTGACGGGAAGAAGAGTTTTGGAGGGAATCATCTCAATACTCTTGACACCGGCAGCGGACGCGGCTTTTTTCAGATCAAGTTCAGCGACAGCGGGAACGACGAAGACAAAATATTCCTTTTTGTTGGAATAAGTCACCAGGGTTTTAAATACCTGTTCGGGTGATTCGCCGATTTTTTCAGCGATGGCAAGTGCATCGATCCTGCCGTCGGAGACGTCATAAAATTTTTCTTCGCAGGGAATTTTTGCCGCGCCGAGAAGACGGACGGCATTGGTTTTAACGTTTTTCATGCTAAATTTTCTGCGATGACAGCGAATTGTTCGGGGGAAACACGATCAGGACGGATTTCCCATTGGATACCGGCGGCGGCAAAAGCGGCTTCAACCTTTTCTCTGCCGTAACTTCCGGCAAGGACTTTACCCATTTGCTTGCGGCGCTGGGAAAATGCCAGTTTGGTAACGCTGCTGATGCGCTTGACTTCATTGACATTGCGCTGACGGATTCTGGTCAGGGAAACGAGGGCGGACTCCACTTCGGGCGCGGGATGAAAGACTTCAGGCGGAACGATTTTTTCAATTTTCACATCGTGATCAAGAGAAGTCCTGACAGATAATGCACCGTAATCCTTACAGCCGGGGGCGGCTGCAAGACGTTCACCCATTTCGCGCTGGAGCATGAAAAGCATGTACTCAGGACCGCATTCCAATTCAAGCATTTTTGCGATGAAAATGGAACTGATGGAGTAAGGCAGATTGGCAATGGCGCGGAATTTTGTTCCGGCAGGGAAGAGTTCAGCGTAATTGACTTTGCAGGCATCGGCTTCGATCAGGCGCAGGGAGGTGTCTTTGTACTTTTCCCTCAAATAGTCAGCCAGACGGTGGTCAAATTCAATAGCGGTGACTTTTGCGCCGGTTGCGAGAAGCTTTCCTGTCAAGGCGCCGAAACCCGGACCGACTTCAAGGATATGTTCATCGGCGGACGGGGCGGAGTGACGGACAATCCAGTCAAGGAGATTGCTGTCCATAAGGAAGTTTTGTCCCAGACCTCTGCCGGGACGCATGCCCAGCTTTTCAAGTTCAGCAAGAAGTTGTTTTTTATTCACGGTTTACCCCAGGTTGATCGGCGGAAATTGGGAAGCGGGTTTGGGAAGGGGCTTTTCTTCTTCCTGTGCTGTTTCCGCAGGTGCGGGGGCGGCAGGGGCGATCGGCTCCTCAACGATTTCAAAATCGCCGGTCATTTCTGCGCGTTTGAGTTCCAGAAGTTCGTTGACCAGACGCAGCTGACGGCGCTGTTCTCCGAGCTGTTCGCTCATGGTGGACTGGAGTTTCTTGAGTTGTCCGGCAAGTCCGATAATATTGGCTTCGTAATCTTTGCGGAACTCCTCAAATTTGGCATAAAAGTGAGAGAGCTGGGCGACCAGAATCAAAACGATAACACAAATCATAATGGCGACAAGCCAGAATGAAGAAAGAGAGACTTCCATTCCAAACATATTATTTTCTCCTGTTGCGAAATTCAACGGTTTCTGTGTATAATATAAATTCTCAGGTTGAAAATGTCAATATCATTCTTCCGGCAAGGGAAAAATATCCTGAAACACGACACCTTCAGCTTCAAGTTTTTTCATAACACGGCGTTCATTGGCGCGCATTCTGCGGCGGTCATCCGGTTCAATATCCTCCAATCCGGAACTGTGGAGCAGAGCGTGAACAACATACAGAGCAGTTTCACGGGCGTAATAACTGTTTTTACGCTTACTTCCCTCTCTGAATGCCACATCGGGATTGACGACGGCATCAATGGCGGTTTCATTTTCAAGAATAAAATCGTCTCCGTCACCGGTAAAATAACTGAAGGTGATGACATCGGTGGTTCCCTCGTGACCCAGAAGTTCCATGTTGCGGCGGGTCATAAGTTCATCATCGGTGAATTCTATTTCAAAATTCCAGTCAAACTCCGGCAGGTGCGCCAGTTGTGCGGCACGGCGGACAAAGGGAATCAAAAGTTCCCGGTCAGGAGGAGGAAAGTTATTGTTTTTCCAACTGTAAAGAAGATTTTTCATTCATATTCTCCGGCGTATAGGCAATGCGTCCGTGGTGGATGCTGACCAACGTTGTAATAAAACTTTTTTTGACCTGTTCAAATTCAGCGAGGGTCAACTCAGAACTGCGGAGCTGTCCTCCGGTGCAGCGGTTAATGAAAATATCTTCAACCAGAGCCTGTATTTTTTGCGGTGTGGGTTTATCAAGAGAACGTGAAGCCGCTTCACAGGCATCAGCAAGACTTAAAATGGTCAACTCTTTGGAACGCGGCGGCTGTCCGTTGTAACGGAACTGGGACTCCACGACTGCCTCGGAACTTACGGACTTTGCCCGGGCGTAGAAATAATGCACCAGATCGTCGCCGTGATGGGTCGTGATGGCACCGCGGATCCAGCGGAACAGACGGTATTTGCGGGCAAGAGCCAACCCCTCCTTGACATGATCTCTGATGATGATGCTGCTCAACTGCGGATTGAGTTTCAGATGTTCTGCAGAACTGTCACGGTTGTTTTCAGTAAAATATTGAGGAAATGCGAGTTTTCCGATATCGTGATAGAGTCCGGCGACTTTGGCGCGCAGGGGATTGGCGCCGATGGCGTTTGCGGCATCTTCTGCCAGGGTTGCCACGGTCATACTGTGGAACATGGTTCCGGGTGCTTCGCGTTTCAGACGTTCAAGCAGGGGGTGGTTGTAGTCTGCAAGTACCATCAGAGCCATATCTGTATCAATGTTATAAACCAGCTCCATGACAAAAATCAGCACCTGGGCTGCAACGGCACAGGCAAATGCCATGCCTGCTGTGATCAGGAGCATATCCGGAGCCAGTTTCAGCCAGATGGCACGATTTTGAAACAGATAATACAAGTTGACAAGAATTGTGAGGATAAAGGAGGAAAAGAAAATTCTGATGAAATATGCCCGGTAGTTGGAAACGCTGCGGACAAGCAGTCCTGCAACCGCTGCAACTGCAAACCAGCGGAAGGTCAGTTCAAATCCCTGAGAGGGAGATACCATGAGTGCGGTCACAGCTGAAGTGAAGAATCCGGCAACGACTGCGAGACGGTAATTGAGGAGCGCTGCAATCAATACAGATGAGAGTGCAACGGGAATGGCACTGTAAAGCATTGTCCGGTCAGGTACACGTCCTTCGCGAAGGCAATAGAAAAATATTTTCATTGACCAGTAATTGATGAGTAAAGATATGATGATGACTGCTCCGGCAATACAGATTTTCCGGGCATCCGTAATAACTTTGGGATAAATCTGGGTTGTCACAAAAGCGGCAACAAGCAGCAGGATAAAACACCACGCCATGTTGTAATAAAAGATGTTCATACCGAAATCTTTGGGCAGGGCGGCATGTTCTGCAAGCATCATATCGCGCAAGTCTTCGGTAAAAGTTTCTCCTTTGCGGATGAGAAGGGCTCCCTCATTTTTTGAACGGCGGATCTCTTTGACGGCAGCGGCGGCACGTTCTCCGGCCTTCCTGCTGCGGGCCGCATCAAAAGACAAATTGCCGGAGGAGCCGATCAATGCAGCGGCAATTTCACGAAATGCACGGTTGTTCACACTGTTGTCGTGCGGAAAAAATTTGTCTGCAAGAATGATGGCGGCAAGTTCAGAATCAGGCATTTCGCCGATGGTACGGGATTCAAGTCTGGCTCTGCCGTATTCATCAACGATTCTTATGTGCCGTCCTGCAGTTCTGTTTTCCTTATCCGCCCGGGCGATAATACCGTTTTGAAGCAAACGCTGAAGCCGGTCGCGGAATTCCGCAAAACTGCCGGAGCCTTTTCCGCGGCAGATGGACTTCAGAAGCTGCGGAGAGAGTTTTCCCGCTTCAATTGCAGGCAGAAAACCGGCGGGAGGGATAAAGTTCTGTTTTTTTTCAAGAGCAGCCAGATGAATGTCGCAGTAACGCAGAAAATCGTCAAAGTTTTTTAATATCCGTCCGCTTTTGTATTTATCCAGCAAAAAGAATTCCGGAGCTTCAGAAGCGGCATTTTCGCGTGCTTCACGGGTGGCTTTGCTGTCAACGTATGAAAAATCTGTACGCGCATGGATGTTGATGGGGGCTTTCTGTCCGATCATCCAGCCGGATATATCCATCTGCTGGCGCATGGATATAATAATGAGAGTGGAACTGACCGCCCAGATCAAAACCAGTGTCGTCACTCCCGGAACGGGAGAAGTCCGCAGCAGTTCCTCGATTTTTTCGCGGTCAAAGAGGGGCTTGGGATTGACGATTCCTCTGCGGCGGGCTGAAAATTTTGCCCAGAGCAGTGAAAAAAATTCTTTCATGGCAAATTACTCTTTTCTGTTGACCGCATCTGCGGTATAAGCTGTGATAATTTTTTCCAGAAGCCGGTGACGGACCACATCTGATGTGTCGAAAAAGACAAATCCCAATTCCGGCAGTTTCTGCAAGGTGGAAATGGCATGTTCCAGTCCGGAACGCTCACCGCGGGCAAGGTCGGACTGCATCGGATCACCGGTGATAACGCATTTTGAACCGAATCCCATACGCGTTAAAAACATCAGCATCTGGTCAACGGTGGTGTTCTGTGCTTCATCCAGAATGATGAACGCATTATTGAGAGTTCTTCCCCGCATAAAGGCAAGGGGGGCGATTTCAATGATCTGCCGTTCAATCAGCGATTGCGCCTCTTCAGGTGTCATCATTTCATAGAGGGCATCGTAAAGCGGACGCAGATAGGGAGAAACTTTTTCTTCAAGACTGCCGGGAAGAAATCCCAGACGCTCGCCGGATTCCCGTGCCGGACGGGTCAGAATGATGCGGGAAACATTGTTTTTGAGAAATTCTGAAACTGCCAGCGCCATGGCAAGATAGGTTTTTCCTGTTCCGGCGGGTCCGATTCCGAAAACCATATCCTTTTCGCGCATGGCCTGAATGTATTCCAGCTGACGGCGGCTGCGGGGAAGGATATCCCGCTTCTTGGGACTGACGCCGACTCGGCCGGACCAGAGTGTTTCAAGTTCACGTCCTGAACCTGTACGGAACATGCGGCAGAGCAGATCAACGTCACGCTGTTCCAGCTGTTTGCCGCGCAAACGGTATAGTTTAACCAGAGACTCAAAAAAATCTTTTGTCCTGAGAACGGCATTGTCACTGCCGGAAATTTCCAGCATGTTTTCACGGGAAACGACAGCGGAGCCGAATAATTCCTCCACCGTTTTCAGCAGCCGGACTTCATCTCCGGCGCAAAGAGCGTGCAGAGAGATCCCGGATTCCAAATAAATTTTTTCTTTCATTCTGATATTCCCGCCGTAATTTGAGTGTTCAAAAAGTTTTCAGGCAGGAGTGAGGGCTGCTGCCCCCATTCCCGCCGTATGTTGGTTTTACAGAAAAATTTCTGTTTTTCTGCACATGTTTCTCAAAATTTCGATTTACAGTTTGGGAACTTTGAGTTCAGTACCGATCTGGATGAGTTTGGCATCCTTGATCTGAGGATTGGCTTTCATGATGACTTCATACATGCTCGCTTTGCCGTAAAATTTACGGGCAATGCTGCCGGGAGTATCTCCCGCCTGAACCTTGTAAATGACGTAATCAGCTTCTTCGTCTTTGGCATCGGCTTTTTTGTCTTCAGCCTTGGCATCTTTGGCATCGGCTTTTTTGTCTTCAGCCTTGGCATCTTTGGCATCGGCTTTTTTGTCTTCAGCCTTGGCGTCTTTGGCATCAGCTTTTTTGTCTTCAGCCTTGGCATCTTTGGCATCGGCTTTTTTGTCCTCAGCCTTGGCGTCTTTGGCATCGGCTTTTTTGTCTTCAGCCTTGACGTCTTTTACATCAGCTTTTTTGTCTTCTTTTTTCGTTTTGTCAGCTGCCGCATCAACTTTGGCAGAAGTTGCCGCATCATCTGCAGGAGCCTGGACTTCAACGACAGAAGAATTTTCGGCAGAACGCTGCTGCTCCAATGCTTCAGGGGAAGCCTTGTCAACAGTTGCAGGAGAGGCAATGCGGGGCGGACGGTAACCGGGATAACTGTCTTTGATTATCTGATACCACTGCTGTTCTTCAGCACCATAAACACCCTCGGCAAGTTCGGGACGGCAGCCGGCAGACAGCAGAGCAATAACAGCTCCGGAGAACAACAAAGTCTTTTTCATCATTTTAAAAATCCTTTCTTTTCATTGACAGAATTTTCAGTCTTCATACCGCTTGTAAATCACAACGCCGTTGTGACCTCCGAAGCCCAGGTTGGTGTTCAGCGCAATACGGATATCGCGTTTGACAGCCGTGTTGGGCGTGATATTCAAATCGCAGAGCGGATCGGGCGTTTCGTAGTTGATCGTCGGCGGAACGATCCCTGTTTCAATGGCTTTGATACAGGCGATGGATTCCAGACCTCCGGCGGCACCGAGTGCGTGTCCGGTGGTTCCTTTGGTACTGCTGACGGCAACTTTGTAAGCGTATTCGCCGAAAACTTTTTTGATCGCCATGGTTTCAAATTTGTCGTTGAGTTCCGTACTGGTACCGTGGGCGTTGATGTAGTCAATGTCTTCGGGAGCGATTCCGGCATGACGGAGCGCCGTGAACATGGCGCGGGCACCGCCGTCTCCGTCGGGCGCAGGACTGGTGATGTGATAACCGTCTCCTGAGGCTCCGTAACCGATGACTTCTGCAATGATATTGGCGCCGCGGCGTTTGGCATGTTCCAGTTCTTCAAGCACCAGCACACCGGCACCTTCGGACATGACAAACCCGTCACGGTTGAGATCAAAGGGACGGCTGGCGTGCAGCGGATCATCGTTGCGCTGACTCATGGCTTTCATTGAGCAGAAACCGGCAACACTCAGAGGCGTGACACTGGCTTCAGAACCGCCGCAGATCATGATATCCGCATCATCGCGTTTGACCATCCAGAAAGCCTCGCCGATGGAGTGGCAGCCGGTGGCGCAAGCCGTCTGGATACTCATATTGGGACCGCCGGCACCGATATTGATTGAAATATTGCCGGAAGCAATGTCGCTGATCATCATGGGAATCAGCAACGGAGAAACACGGGCGGGACCACGCTCATGGAGCGTAATCATCTGACTGCACAGCGTGTCAATACCGCCGATTCCGCTTGAAACCAGCACGCCGACTCTTGTGCTGTCAACCGGACTGTCTTCAGCACGCAAATTTGCCGGCAGTCCGGCAGACTGCATGGCTTCTGCTGCTGCCGCCACTGCGTATTGGCAAAAGAGATCCATACGCTTGGCTTCTTTGAAACTCATGACCTGAGTGATATCAAAATTTTTGATTTCTCCGGCAATCTGAGTCCGGTATTCTGAGGCATCAAAACGGGTAATCGGACCGAGTCCGCAACGCCCGTTCACCAGAGAATCCCAAAAATCTTTTACATTGTTTCCGACGCATGAAAGTGCGCCGTAACCGGTTACAACTACCCGTCTTTCTTTCATGTTCCGCTGATCGCTCCATAGGCAAACGGGCCACTATAAGAACCTTACAGTGACCCGCTTATTTTTTTCTCAAAGAAATAGAATTTCTTTGCTGCTTACAAGCCGCTGTCTGGACAACGACTCAATATTTCTTTTCAAAAAGAAAAGATTATTCCTGGCTTTTGCCTTCAATGTATTCGATAGCAGCACCGACGGTGGTCAGCTTTTCGGCATCTTCATCCGGAATGTCGGATTCAAATTCTTCTTCCAGAGCCATGACCAGTTCGACCTGATCCAGAGAGTCAGCACCGAGATCCTCGATGAATTTGGCTTCGGGAGTGACCTGATCTTCGGCAACACCAAGCTGTTCGACAACGATCTTCTTCACTTTTTCTGCGATTTCGGACATTTTACATACCTCGTTTATAATGTGTTTGTGGATAAAACATTTATCCTTATTTTCAACTTTTTCCGCGCAAAATAATACGCGCCTGTTTTAATATCGCACCAAATTTCAAAAAAGTCAAATTTTTTTTTGAAAAAATCAGCACAATACAAAGTTTTTTTATTACATCAGCATTCCGCCGTCAACATTGATGACCTGTCCGGTAACATAATCCGAATCCGGAGAGACGAGGAAATACACCACGTTGGCAACGTCTTCGGGGCTGCCGCCGCGTTTGGCGGGGATGACGGTCAGGAAGGCATCACGGGCTTCCTGCGGCAGTTTGGCAGTCATATCAGTTTCAATGAATCCCGGTGCAACGGCGTTCGCCTGAATGTTGCGGGAGGCAAATTCTTTGGCAGTGGTCTTGGCAAGAGCGATCACACCGGCCTTACTGGCGGAGTAGTTCGCCTGTCCGACATTGCCCATTCTGCCGACGACAGAAGCGATGTTGACGATCTTGCCGGAGCGGGCCTTCATCATCGGACGGATAACCGCTTTGGTGAAGTTGTATGTGCCCTTGAGGTTGACGGCGATGACGGCATCCCATTCCTGCTCAGTCATGCGGAGCATGAGGTTGTCTTTGGTGATTCCGGCATTGTTGACCAGAATATCAACTTTACCGAAATCTTTGACGACAGCGGCAACGGTTGCTTCGGCATCTTCAAACTTTGCGACGTTGGCGGCGTAGGCTCTGGCGTTGATTCCGGCAGCACGGAATTCAGCAGCGGTTTCTTCTGCAACATCAAGCAGAATATCGACGATGGCAAGACTTGCACCTTCATTGGCAAGACGGCTGCTGATAGCTTTGCCGATACCGCGGGCACCACCAGTAACGATGGCAACTTTTCCTTCAAGACGTTTTTCCTGACTCATGTTCAAAATTCCTTTTTTTATTCAAGTACCGCAGATTCAAGAGAGGCGGCACTGTTGATATTGACAAGTTTAAGATCGCTTGCGGTACGGCGGACAAGTCCGGTCAGGACTGCACCGGGACCGAATTCAATCACCGTATCGGCACCGTCGGCAACGGCGCGGCGCACGCAGTCCTCCCAGCGGACGGAACCGGCAACCTGATTGACGAGATTGGATTTGAGTTCTTCAACGCTTGCAGCTTTGTCAGCGGTGAAGTTGTGGTAAACGGGAACGGCGGGAACGCAGATATCCGCCTGTTCCAGCACGGAAGCAAGACCAGCACCTGCGGATTTCATCAGACGGGAGTGGAAAGCTCCGGCGACGTTGAGCATAATGACTTTACGCAGTCCGCGCGCTTTGAGTTCAGCAACAGCGGCTTCGACTTTGCTCTTTTCGCCTGAAATAACAACCTGTCCGGGACAGTTGTAATTGGCAACATCAATGTCGATCTCTTTGCAGACAGCTTTGATGACTTCAAGATCACCGCCGAGGACGGATGCCATGGCGCCGACGGTTGCCCGGCAGGCTTCATCCATGAGTTTGCCGCGTGCAGCAAGCAGTTTTGCGCCGGTGGCAAAATCAAACGCTCCGGCGCAGTAGAGTGCACCGTATTCGCCGAGGCTCAATCCGGCACAGGCGACGGGAGTGATTTTTCCGAATTTTTCAGTAAATGCGGCATAAGCGGCGCAGCTGGTGGTGTAAATGGCATCCTGACAATAGATGCTTTCGGTCAATTTTTCGATCGGACCGTTAAAAATGATATCGCTGAGTTTGTAACCCAGGACTTCATCGGCTTCTTCAAACACTTTGCGGGCGGCGGCGGAACTTTCAAAAAGATCCCTGCCCATACCCACGGTCTGGGCACCCTGACCCGAAAAAACAAAAAAAGCTTTCATTCTGTCTGTTCTTTCTGTTTTTAAACTTTCATGTAAACAAAACATCATCATAAAATAACACCGCAACGCCCTTATGTCAACCTTTCCGCGTTTTTTTTTAACAGATATCCCCCGTGTATTTTCCTTTCGGGGGCACAGTTGTTTTTACAATAAAAGTGACAATGCTTGATAAAAAGTATTATATTTTATCAAAAATTGTCAAAAAGACCGGGTTTTCTGTGTTATATCGCATGAATGATAAAATGAAAACTTGACAAAAAAATTTGCAAGGGTATATTTCTGATATGAAAACGGCAAACAGAACAACTCTTTCGGATATATCTTCAACGGCAGGCGTTTCCCTGTCTACGGTCTATCGCATCCTGCGGGGGAAACGCAGGCGGGGAAATACTGCTCACGAACAGGTTGTCAGTCTGCTTGAGAAACACGGATTTCTGGACAAGCGCATATCTCCCCTGCTCCTGGTGGAATCCGTATCACGCAGCCGGCACGGACATATGCTGGCAAAATATTTTCATGACGCCTGCCGCCGGGAACGGATACAGCTTTATTTTTCCCGGAAAGAATATTGTGCGGAGGATATTCAAAAATATAAACCTGCCGGAATCGTTTCTTTGACAGAATTGGATTTTTCTCCGGATATTCCGCTGGTTTATCTCAACTGCCATATCAATATTCCCGGAGTTGACAGCGTGTGTCAGGACGGACAGCAGAATCTGGTCAACCTGCTCTGCTCCCTTAAAGAAGCCGGTTATAAACGGATCGGGTGTTTTCTGCCGAGTACGGGCTCTATCCGTTATAATTATGCGCATGGTTTTGTTCTGCCTGAAAACGCTTATGTTTCTGCCGGACTGCAGGCTTTGCCGGAACTCTTTTTCAGACTCGATACCCGGTCTGAAAATCACTATGAAAACTGTCTGAAAGCGGCAGATTACTTTTACCGTCTTTCATCGCCTCCTGATGTGATAGCGTTGACCAATGACGGGTATATGTATGCCATAGCAGGTTTTTTGAATATGCGTAAAAGTCCGATCCGTCTTGCTTCTGCGGATAACTCGGTTTACGGTTCTGCGGAAACGCTCAATTTTCCGCAGTCGCAACTTGCCGCTCTGGGGAATCTGCCCTGCTGTGAAATGGCGGATGCCGCTCTGGCTCTTGTCTGTGACAAAATCAAAGATCACTCCGGACTTTCACGGAAAATTCTGTTCAGTTCAAAAATCAATCTTTGTAATCCTTATAACAGTTGAGGTGCTGTATGAAAAAGTCTGATGTAATGAAAACCGCTGACGGACGTATGGAACAACGTAAAGGGATGGAACCCCCGCATTTTTTGAAGCAGGAAAAGTACTTTACGCTGATTGAACTTTTTGTCATTGCTGCACAACACTGCCGTGATTTTTTTAAACGCTTTGTTTGTACGGATAAGTACGGATGTGTACGGAAACATACGGAGAATGCCGCTCTCAAAAATACGCCGCATCATACTTGCAAAGCAAGTGCTTCATGTTTGCCGCAGGCAAACGCTTCATGCAGCAACGCTGCGCTTCACACGGCGGAGCCGTGCTTCATTCGATCAGCGTTCACGCTGATTGAGCTATTGGTGGTTATTGCAATCATTGCAATATTGGCGGCAATGTTGATGCCGGCATTGCAGCAGGCAAGAGAAAGGGCAAAGGGTATCAACTGTCAGAGCAATTTGAAACAAATCGGCAGTTTATTCATGTTTTACCGTGAACATTTCAAAGGGCATATCATGCCGAGCAGCGATTTGTGGTCCACACAGCAGGGCAAGTTATTGCGCTGGGCGGACTTCCTCACAGAAATGATCGGACAGAAAAAACTTGAAGGGTACAGTCACGGTGCGTTCTTCCGTTGTCCGTCAGAACCGATGAAAACGGATAACGCCTGGTATTACGGAAGTTACCGTATCAACGGCTATCTCAACGGCGTTGTCCACAATAAGCAAAGCCAGACAAAATGCAAGAATCTGGGTGTTATTTCTGCCAAAGACACTCATGTGCGCCGTCCGGCTTATTCGGTGGAGGGCATGGATGGCGGCGGAAACGATACCGGATATGTGCAGTACAAAGAAAATATGAGTTTCCGGCACAACCAAAACGTCAACGTTGTGTTTTTCGACGGACATGTGGATGATTTGAGCGATCCGGAATTTTTCGGACATGAAAAGTGGTATGGCCGCTTGCGCAACGGATTTGATTTCGGCTGTAAATATTGTTGCATAAACTGAAAGAGGGAAGGGACTTTTTCTGATGTTGAAAAAAATTATTCTTTTATTTGCCGGTGTATTTTTTCTGCCGGTGTTTTGTGCAGAAAAATATGCGCATCCGGCATTGAATCCTGTGACATTTCACAAGGCTCCGGCAGGGAAGAGTCTGCCGCTGATTGTCAACGGAAAAATCAACTTTGCCATCGTCTGCGATTTGAGTGCGGAACAGGGACAGACGGCTGAAAAAAATTTCGTCAGAAGATATCGCCGTTCCGTTACGCTGGGCTTGGAGGGATTGCAGCATGCGCTGAAGTCCACGACGGGCAGAAAAGCGGTGGTCCTCAAGCCGGATTCTCCCCAAATCAAAAATTACAAGTATCTGATCGTGCTGGGAGACAATGCGCTTTCACGCAAACTGGGATTTGATGTCAAAAAACTTTCTCCGGAAGAATTCCGGGTATTTACCTTTGATAAAGGTGTGGTGATTGCAGGTTTTGACGGTTCAACACAAAAAAGTTATGATAAATTTGATGCCTCGCGTTACCGTATCAACGGAACCTCTCACGGCGTTTATGATTTCAATGAGCGTTTTCTCGGTATGCGCTACTATTACCCCAAGATGGGTATCTATGCGCCCGAAGTGAAAAATCTTGTAATTGAACCGGTAAGTTACAGCGACAAACCGCAGATCAAATATCATTTTTCCTATGCGCTTACAGGCAAACGGGTTCCGGGGAAAGCGCAGCTTTCGGACTTTTCCCCCGCCTGGAGAAACGGTACATCCAGCCGTTACATCAGCAGTCATACGCCGCGTCCGCGTCCGCTTGCTGCGGCTTATCCGGATAAAATCAATATGTTCTTTTTCCGCAACCGTGCAGGACATCTTTTTTATAATCCCCATGCGCATATCGGCAACTTCTTTGATATCACCAATCCGGAATTTTCGGACTTTTTCGTGAATGAACTTGCGGTGAAATTCTATGCCGGAGACAAAAGAATGCCCGCCATCTGGGGCAGCGCAACGCCCAACAGCGAATATATCCCCTTCGGACAGGCGGATACCTATGTCGGAGATCTGGTCAATGAACGCAGTAAAAATCTTCTGCCGGAATCCACCCGCACCCTGCGTCACGGCAGTCAGAGCGACCTCTATGCTCATTTCAATATTGAACTTGCCAAAAAAATCAAAAAGCGTTTCCCCGGAAAAAATCTGGCGACTTCGGTTTATTCCGCACGGACTCTGCCGCCTGTCGGCAAATTCAACTGGCCCGATAATCTGCATCTGAAACTCTGTATGGGTTGTCCGGTCATGGCGAAAAACGCCGCTTTCCGCAAAGCGTGGAAAAAAGTGGCTTCCGACTGGCACAAAATCACCGGACGTCCCGTCGGCGGATACAGTTACGGCGTTCCCGTCTATGCCATCACGCACGCCCTTGAAGGCAGATATATGAAGGATTTTATTGCTCTTCTGGGCGATGACCTCTGGAAAGAGCATCTCTTTTTTGATGCCGGGGGACACAACAATCAATATTATTACTCCTATTATCAGGCGTACCGTGCCATCTGGAACAAAAACTTCAACGTGACCGCCGCCATTGATGAACATTGGGAACTGCTTTACGGCAAAGCGGCAGGTAAACTCCTCAAAGAATTTTACGACCTTTTGATCGACCGTTGGGAAAAACGTCTGGTTCCTTCTGTTACCAATGTTTCTCTTGATTACTCCATCCGCGGCAGTGTCACGCCCAAAGAACTTTACAAGGCTTACGACCTTGCCACGATCGACAAACTTTCTTCTCTGCTTGAAAAAGCCAAAAAAGCGGTCAGAAAAGGCAGCATTGAAGAAAAACGGCTGCTGTATTTTGCCGCGCCCTGGAAGAATCAGTTTGATACGGCAAGAGCTTATCATACAACGTCCATTCCGATTTATAAAGTCAAGTTTCTTGAAAAGGGAGAAAAAATCACCCTTGACGGCAACGGCAATGATCCGGCATGGAAACGTGCGCCCTTTATGAAAATGTCCGACAGCAGCGGCGTGAAAAGAGTCTACAAAGAAAATCCGCGCGCCAAAATGATGTGGGATAACAAAGGTATTTATCTTTTCTTTACTTCTGACGGCAGAGCCGTGGACAACCCCGGCGAAATCTGGAAGAAATCCGATGCATTGGAGTATTTTCTTTCTCCCGGACTTAAAAAGACGGTCTTCTATCAAATCGCGTTCAACCCCACCGGAAAACTTTATCAGGGTACAAAAGACCTGATCGACGGTGTCAGCGGCTCCCTTGCCGTTAAAGGTATGGTCGTCAAATCCGTCAATACCGATAAAAACTGGCAGGCTGAAGTTTTCATTCCCTTTGCCGGAATAAAAGCAAAAACCCCCGCTCCCTACGAAGTCTGGTTCGGCAATGTCGTCTACGCCCAGCGCCGCACAGAGTCAAGTTCAGGCAACATTTCAGCCTCTTTTGCCTTTACCATGCGCAACACCCACAACGTTGACCTCTGGGGACAGTTTAAATTTATGGGTATCGGAGATTGAAAATGAAAAAAATTCTTTTACTTCTTTTGTTTGTATTTGTTTCCCTTGCCGGAGCTGCCGAGTGCCGCAAGCATTATCAGGCTTATGTCGGCGCAACAGAAAAGGGGGAACCGTTCTTCTTTGAGAATAAACTCAATAATTACGTCATTACTTTCCGCTACACCAATCCTTCTCCCACCCGGCCGCCCTTTGTCCTTGCCGGAATGCCTGCGCCTGTCAATCTCAACGGATTTTCACGCTACAGTTTCACAAGACTGCTTATCAACGGTATCGACAGCCGCCATCTGGAACCCAAAAAGTTTGAAATTTTCAACAAAGGAAACCGGGCAGGCGTTGATGTATTGTACAATTTCAACGGCGTTAAAATGATTCTCCGTTTTGAGATGAATGACTCTTCCCCGCTGCTGTATATGAAGTGGATCCGCGGCAAAGATGTGCCTGCCGGAGCCATAAAGTCCATGAATATTTCCTTCAACGTCATGCCCTGCGCATCGGGACAGAAACGCAATTCCTACCGCCGCGAAATCGTCACCCCGCGCGGAACACTCAAGTCCCCTGCGGGCGTAAACCGCAAACGCCATAAACTGAACGCCAAAGACAGTTTCATGATCCTTCAGGATGCCAAATATCAGCCGGGAAAAGCTCCCAAAATCACCAGCCCCGTCCTGCTGCAAGTGGATTGGAATGTCCTGCGCTCAGGACTTGCAATCTTCGGCGCCGCTCAGGATATGTCCATTTCTTTTGACCTTGACCCCTCCGCCGACTGCTGGACCTTCGGTCTCCTGGATACCCCCAAACACAGAAAAAATACCGAATTTGCTGCTTTCGTGAAAAGCCTCTCTTTGTGATAAGGGCGATGGGAATCGGGGGGAGGCGAAAAACTTTTTTTCACGGGAAAAAAAGCCGAAACGTCGGCTTCGGTATATTTACTCCCCCCTTGTCCGCCGTAGCCTTGTGCAAAGGCGGAAACTCTTTTCAAAAAAAGCGAAGTATTTTATTGAGGGTATGATTTGCCAATGAGGGTTATTTGCTTTATCCGCCGTCTCCCCGCAGGGCAGGACGGCGTAACTCCGGAGCCGACGTTTCGGCAAAAGCAGGGTATTTTGTTGTTGGTGAATTTTGACTTTTTTTGCAGACAAAGTGTCCGTTTGCAAATCTTCTGCGCATTTCAAAAATCCCGGCATTTTGCCCAAACTGCGACCAACGGGAGCAGCCATACGTCGCTTTTTTTGAAAGAGAGAGGGGGTTCGGGGGAGAGGGAAAACTTTTTTTCCCGTGAAAAAAAGTTTT